>DASSLZ010000264.1:0-17143 GCA_035689165.1 Candidatus Eiseniibacteriota bacterium
GAGCGCCGCGCTCGTCCTGACCCAGCCCGTGGAGCACTCCCTCGCCGCTGCGGCGAAGCGCCCGGTTCCCCCCGCGCCGGAATCGCCGGCGATGACGGCCGCGACCCGGAAGGAGATCGCGAGCCAGAAGAAGTCGGTGGCCGACATGCTCAAGGTAATCCGTGCCTACAAGCTTCCGCCGGGCAGCCGGCCCGCGTTCCTGTTCCGGGCCGAGAAGCGGAGCGTCTCCCGTGCCTGACCTCCACGCCGATCTCTGTTTCCAATCGGTCGCGCAGCTCTCCGATCTCATCCGCCGGCGCAAGCTCTCTCCCGTCGAGCTGACCGAGGCCTATCTCGACCGGATCCGGCGCTACGCGGCGGAGATGAACGCTTTCGTCACCGTGACCGACGATATCGCGATGGAGCAGGCGCGCGAGGCCGAGCGCGAGATCCAGCGCGGCCGGCGGCGCGGCCCGCTGCATGGCATTCCCTACGGCGCGAAGGATCTCCTCGCCACGGCGGGGATCAAGACCACGTGGGGGGCCGCGCCGACCCGGAGCCAGATGTTCGACCGGGACGCGACCGTGATCCGGAAGCTGCGCGAGGCGGGCGCGGTGCTCCTCGGGAAGCTGGGGATGGTGGAGTTCGCGGGATGCCTCGGCTACCGGTTCGCCAACGCGTCGCTGACCGGCCCGGGACGAAATCCGTGGGACCTGAACCGCTGGACGGGAGGATCCTCGTCGGGATCGGGCGCCGCCGTGGCCTCGGGCTTGGTCGGCTTCGCCATCGGCACCGAGACATGGGGCTCGATCCTCTGCCCTTCCGCGTTCTGCGGCGTGACGGGGCTTCGCCCCACCTACGGCCGGGTGAGCCGCGCCGGAGGCATGGTCGGCTCGTTCACCCTCGACAAGATTGGGCCGCTCGCGCGAAGCGCGGGCGACTGCCGCCTGGTGCTGGACGCCATAGCGGGACCCGATCCCGACGATCCGAGCGCGGCCGACGAGCCAGTCCGCCTGCGGCGGCGCCGGCTGGACCCGCGGAGCGTGCGCGCGGCCCTCGTGCCGCTCGATTTCGCGAAGACCGCCGGGGCCGAGCCCGAGGTCGGCGCGGCGTTCCGCGCGGCGGTGGACGAGCTGCGCGGAGCGGGGCTCCGGATCGAGGAGGCGAAGCTGCCCGAGTTCCCCGCCTCGGAGGTCGCGACCACGGTGCTGTACGCCGAGGCGCTCTCCACGTTCGAGAAGTTCTTCGACGACGGCACGGTGCGCCAGCTGACCGACCCGTACGCGCCCTACCAGCGCGAGGTCACCGAGGCCCTCACGGGAGCCGACTACGTGAAGGCGACGCGCATGCGAACGTTACTTCAGGAAAAGATGCTCGACTTCTACTCGCGCTACGACGTCATCGTCACGCCCAACTTCATGTCGGTCGCGCCGCCCGTGGCGGAAGACCTGGTGAAGACCCTCCCCTACGCCGACCCCGTCGGCGCGATCGGGAATGCGTGCGGCCTCCCCGCGATCGCGCTGCCCGCGGGCTTCGGGCGCGGGCACATGCCGGCCTCGTTCCAGGTCATGGGATCGGCGTTCGAGGAAGGATTGCTGCTCGACCTGGGCGAGTTGTACCAGTCGCGCACGTCGTTCCACGAGGCGCGCCCACCGAGGTACGCGTAGTCGCGTGACCCCGCTACCCCGCTAGCGCTTCGCTCTTTTCCCGGATCGCGTCGATCGCGCGGTCCACGTGCGCCTTGTGCGTGCGCGAGGCCAGGATCGCCAGACGCAGGAAGCGCCGCCCCGAGAGCCGCGTGGTCGAGAGGAAGGCGCGGCCGTCCTCCTCCAGCGCGCGGGCCAGCCGGTCGTTCCGCTCGTCGGCGTCGGCGCGGTCGGGCGCCATCCGGAAGACCACGATCGAGAGATCGGGCTCCGGTCCCACCTCCAGCCCCGGAATCTCCAACAGCCGCCGGTGCGCGTAGCGCGCCAGGAGCAGCTTCTCCTCGAGCGCGGCCTCGAACGGCCGCGTCCCGAGGAGCAGGAGCGGAAGCCAGATGCGAAGCCCGCGGAACGGGCGGCTCAGCTCGGGCGAGAGCTCCGAGGGGGACGGTTCTTCCACCTCGTGCGCCTCGTCGGGGACGTACGCGGCGTCGAAGCGGTGCGCCGCGCGCATCGCGCGCGCGTCCTTCACCAGCACGGCGCCCACGCCGTACGGAATATGCAGCCCCTTGTGGGGATCGAGCACCACCGAGTCGGAGCGCTCGATGCCGGACAGGATCCGCCGCCCTTCCGGGGCCAGCGCGAACATGCCGCCGTAGGCGCCGTCCACGTGCAGCCAGACGCGCCGGCGCCCCGCCACGTCGGCGATGGCGTCCAGCGGATCCACCGCGCCGGCGTCCGTGGTGCCCGCGCTCGCGACGATCAGCCAGGGAATCCGTCCCACCCGGGCGTCCTCGTCGATCATCCGCTCCAGAGCGGCGGGATCCATGCGCCATCCCGCGTCCATCGGGACGCGGCGGAGCGGGGATTCCCCGAGCCCCGCGATGCGGAGCCCCTTCGGAACGCAGTGATGGACGTGTTCGGTGGCGTAGACCACGGCGCGCGGCACCTGCTCCGAGCGGAGGTTCGCCGCCTCGCGCGCGGCGAGGATCGCGCTCAGGTTGGCGAGACTGCCCCCCGAGGCGAGCGAGCCGGAGGCGTTCGCCGGATAGCCGACCGTGGCGCCGAGCCAGCGGAGCACCTGGTTCTCGACGCGCACCGCGCCGGGACTTCCCAGGAAATGGCCGGTGAAGCGGTTGCTCACGGCGGCGAGGAAGTCGGCGATGGCGGCGTGATAGAGGTTTCCACCCGGGATGTAGCCGAAGAAGCCGGGCGCGTGCGGCGTCATGCCCAGGGCGTCCACGTGCCGGACGAGGAGGGAGAAGACGGTCGCGGCGTCGACCGGCTCGGGGCCGATCGGGAACTCGGTGATCGCGCGGTCGCCGTGGTCGCGCACGCTGGGAACGCCCCGGTCGACTTCGTCGGCGAGCGCCTCGGCGTGGACGAACGCGGCTTCGGCCAGGGACTCCCGCTCTTCCGCGTCGGGGTGAAGCGGGGCGGTCAGCCGTTCCAGCTCGAGGAGCCGGGCGAGGAGGGGGTCGGCCGCGGTGGCCGCGGCGCCCCGGTCGTGGGCCACGCCGGGGACTGTAGCACGCGGCTCAGCCCGGACCCAGGAACCTGACGATCTCCTGCCGCAGCCAGGGCGGCGGATAGGCGGCCATGAAGGCCATGACGCCCAGCGTCGCGAGCACCAGGAGGACCCCCTTGAGCCCGCGGCTCCGGGAGCGGCGCTGCATGTCCAGCTCGTAGAACCGCCAGAGGAGCTCGGCCTTTTCCTCAGGCGTCAGCGGCCGTCCCTTGGCCAGCTTCTGCACCACTTTCGGCAGGCGCCGGCTGTCCCCCCGGTAGCTGCCGTTCCACTGCGGGAGCGGCAGATCCGGCCGCCCCTCCTGGATTTCCCATCCCCGTTCGTGCTTGTCCATGGCTCCCCCGAACCCGGTTGCGGAGGCAGTCCCCCGAATCCCAGGAATCGGCAGCCTGGGCCTCCGGCTTGAGGAGAAATCGTGGCCGTTGGGGCGGCCGGCGGGACGCGCGCGGAAGCCGGGTCAGGATTTCAGATACCGCTCGCGCAGGACGTTCTGGTGGTGCAGCTCGTGGCCCACGATCACGTACGCCGCCGCGCGAACGCTCATCCGCGCGTCGTTCGCCGTGCCGCAGCGCCCCCACATCGCTTCGGGAAGATTCTCGAAGAAGGAGACCGTGGCGGCGCGGACGGCGCGATGCTCGTCCAGCAGGCTCGACAGCGTGCGCGACGCGTACCCCGATTGCGGCGTCCACGCGTTCTCGTCGAACCCGGGAAGCGGCGTGGCGTCGTTGCGGGAGAAGCGGAGCGCGCGGTAGGTGAACACTCTCTCGCAGTCGATCACGTGCCCCAGCACTTCCTTCACGCTCCACTTGTCGGGCGCGTAGCGGAAGTCGCCGCGCGCTTCCGGCAGGCCTCCCAAGAGCCCGCGCGTGGAATCCACCCCCGACCGCATCGCGCCGAGGAGGTCGTCGCCGACGAGGTCGATGTAACGGCCGTAATACGGGAGGAATTCGCCGGGGGCCGGCCGAGCAATCAGCAGCATACGTGGAGGCTCCTTTCGTGTATGGTCTTCCGATGCCATTCGCCACACTGGGCTTACCGCCCGCCGTCCTCAAAGGGGTACGGGCCGCCGGTTATACCGATCCGACGCCGGTCCAGAACCGCGCCATCCCGCTCGTCTTGTCGGGACAGGATGTGATCGCCGCGGCGCAGACCGGAACGGGGAAGACGGCGGCGTTCATCCTCCCCATCTTGAGCCGTCTCATCGAGGGGCCCAAGCGCATCCGCGCGCTGGTGTTGACGCCGACGCGCGAGCTGGCCGCCCAGGTGGAGACGAATGCCCGCGATTATGCCCGGTTCACCGACGTCCGGGTGGGGGTCGTTTACGGGGGCGTGCCGCTCCCGCCCCAGGAGCGCCAGCTGAAGGCCGGGGTGGAGCTGCTCGTGGCCACGCCGGGCCGCCTCCTCGACCTGCACGACCGCCTCGCGCTGCGCCTCGACTTCATCGAGATCCTGGTGCTGGACGAGGCCGACCGCATGGTGGACATGGGCTTCGCGCCCGACCTGCGGCGCATCCTTCGCCTCCTGCCGACGGAGCGCCAGACGCTCCTCTTCTCGGCGACGATGCCGCCCGAACTGAATTCGGTGGCCAAGGACGCGCTCAAGAATCCGGCTCGGGTCGACCTGGCCCCGCCCTCGCGGCCGGCGGCCGGGATCACCCAGGCGGTCTACCCCGTGAGCCGCGACAAGAAGACCGACCTTCTCGATGCCATGCTCTCCAAGGACGAGGCGTCCAGCGTGATCGTCTTCGCGCGCACCAAGCACGGCGCCGACCGCCTCGCCAAGCTGCTCGTGCGCCGCGGCCACTCGGTGGCCTCGATCCACGGGAACCGGAGCCAGAGCCAGCGCGAGCGCGCCCTGTCCGACCTCCGCCGCGGACGCGTGGCCGTGCTGGTCGCCACCGACATCGCCTCGCGCGGCATCGACGTCGAGGGGATCACCCACGTGATCAACTACGACGTGCCGCACACGCCCGAGGACTACGTGCACCGCATCGGCCGTACCGGCCGCGTCGACGCCGTGGGCGACGCCTTCACGCTGATGGCTCCCGAAGAAGGGAAGCAGATGGCCGCCATCGAGCGCTTCCTCGGCCGCGCCATCCCGCGCGTCACGCTGCCCGACTTCGACTACAAGGGCCGCCCCTCGGAGGGACGCCCCCGCGAGGAGCATCGTCACCGCGAGGATCGGGCCGGAAACGGCGCGCCTCGCGAGCATGGCGCCGGCGGCCGGGAACGCCGCGGCGCGAGTTACCCTGGGTCCTCGCGCGAGAGCCGCCACAGCGGCGGCGCGACCGCCGGCCCGCGGCGCGGCGGCGGCGGCGGGCGCCGACCCGGCTCGGGCGCATCCGCCTCCCGGTCGGGCGGATCGCGGAACGGCGGCTCCGGCCGCGGCGCGGGCCCCGAGAGCGACCGGCGGCGCCCCGACCATGCCCCTCCCGCGGGAGAGGCCGAACGCCACGGACGTCGTCCCCGCAAGGTGACCTCGGCCGAGCGCATGCGGCGAGGACGCCACTAGCCCGTTCGTCATGAGCTTCAAGCCGGCATCCATCGAGATCATCGGCGCGCCCGTGGACCTGGGCGCGGGACGCCGCGGCGTGGACATGGGCCCCTCGGCCATCCGCATCGCCGACCTCGAGTCGCGCCTCGAAGCGCTGGGACACAGCGTCTCCGACCACGGCGACGTGGACGTGATGATCCCCGAGACGCTGGAGGTGGGCGCCGGAGTCCTCCGCTACAAGGCGGCCATCCTGGCCGCCTGCGAATCGCTCCGGATCGAGGTGGAGCGGATCCACGGCGCCGGGCGCACGCCGCTCGTGCTGGGCGGCGACCACTCGATCGCCATCGGATCGGTCGCCGCGACCTCGAACCATTTCGACAGCCGCTCCCAGCCGGTCGGGCTGATCTGGTTCGACGCCCACGGCGACTGCAATACCCCGCTCACGACCCCTTCGGGAAACATCCACGGCATGTCGCTCGCGGTCCTCCTGGGTCAGGGCGACTCGGAGCTGGTGCGCCTGGGGGGGCGCGCGCCGAAAGTGAAGCCGCAGCACGCCGTGGTGATCGGCGTGCGCGACCTCGACCCCGGCGAGCGGGAGATGCTCCGCGACTCCGGCGTCGCGGTCTTCACGATCCGCGACGTGGACGAGCGCGGCATGAAGACCGTGGTGGGCGAGGCGATCCGGATCGCCGGCTCGGGAACGGGGGGAATCCATCTCTCGTTCGACATGGACGTGCTCGATCCCGAGGAGGCGCCCGGGATCGGCACGCCGGTGCCCGGCGGCATCACCTACCGCGAAGCGCACCTCGCCATGGAGCTCCTCTGCGAGAGCGGGCTCGTCGTGGCCGCCGATTTCGTGGAGGTGAACCCGGTGCTCGACACCCGGAACTCGACCGGTGCTCTGGCCGTCGAGCTGGCGCTCAGCCTCTTCGGCAAGCAGATCCTCTAGCGCCTAGCGCCGCTCCGCCAGAAGCTGCAGCTGCCAGAGGTCCCGGCCGCTCCCCCGCCAGAGCGGCAGCATCGCGAGCTTCCCCGTCGGTCCGATCGACCGCTCGAGGAATTTCATCTCGACGAACGCGGCGCGCACCGCGGGATCCACCGGGAGATCGATCCCCGCCGCGCGCGCGAGCAGGATCCCTTTCGCGCGGAGGCCCAGCTCCAGGTGGATCTGGAGCCAGCAGAGCATGTCGGCCACCACCGGCCCCGGGAAGCGGAGGCGCAGCGATTCGAGGTATTCCCCCGCGTGCGTATGGCGGAACTCCCCGCTCGCGATCAGCTCCAGGAGCTCCACCTCGCCATCCAGTCCCTCTCCCAGCCAGGCCTCGGTCGCGCGCTCGCTCCGCTCGAAGACGAACGCCACGACCAGCGGCATCGTCGCGACCAGGAGCCCGGCCGAGACCAGAGGGTTCAGCACCACGTGGTTCCACAGGGAATGCAGCACGATCGCCGCGGCCAGCCCCGGGAGGAACCACCGGAGCGAGACGCCGCGCCGCTCCGTGAGGCTTTTCGCCAGGATACCCGCGATCGCGGTCGCCGAGCCGTGCATCACGGCGGTGCCCAGCCCGCGCGCGATCCAGACGCCGGCGCCGGTGGCGCCCGCGCCGGCGTAGTAGGCGTTCTCGACCAGCGCGAACCCGGCGCCGGCGGCAAAGCCATGGATCGCCGCATCCACCAGGAAGCCGATGCGCCCGCGGCGGATCAGCACGACGAGCAGCGCCGCCTTGAGCGACTCCTCGACGACCGGTGCGGCGTAGCGGCGCAGGAGGACCGGATCGAGCCCCGCGCGCAGGAGCCCCGCGTTGACCACGTAGGCGATCCCGGCGGCGATCAGTCCCCAGCCGATCGAGCGCAGAACGGCGCGGCGCGCGGTCAGCTTGTAGCTGTCGAGGAGGAGGAGCGCGGTAAGAAAGAGCAGGACCGGGAGGACGCCCGCGCCCAGGCCGAAGAGCGCCGTCACCGGATCCTTCTCACAGGATCTTCAGCGAGACCATCCACTCGTCGTCGCTGGGCCCGCCGCGCACGAACGCCCGCGCGTACCCTGCCGACAGCGTGAGCGGCGACACGGTGAAGAGCTGGAGCCGGAGGTCGGCCTGGATCCCCACGTCCGCGGCCGTCGTGCGGGAGGAGGCGTCGTCCAGGTTCGTCATGAGCCCCCCGGCGAACAGCGACGCGCGGAGCCAGGTCGCGTAGAGCGCGAGCGAGCCCGCCCGCCGGAAGCGCAGCGGCGGGAGGTTCAGGTCGAGCGTGGTCTTCGCGTAGTTCCGCCCCGCGATCGCGTTCAGGTCGGCGCCCGGGAACGCCTCGGCCTCCCGGTAGCGCTTGGGGTCGTGGTAGTCGATCACGTTGTTCCCGAACCCGCCGAAATAGAAGTTCGCGAACGGCTCGTCCCGATCCCCCGGCGAGAGCCCGGCCGCCGACCGGAGCCAGACCGAGGCGTGCGGCGCGGGAAGCGGCACCCCCAGATCGAGCGTTCCCTCCGCGCGCGGGAATCCGCGCCAGGCGGCGTGTCCCCCGCGGACGAACCGGACGCCGTCGGTCGCGGCCGTCAGCGATCCGCGCCATCCGCGCTCGTAGTCGACCGAGCCGATCGAGCTGCGCACGTTCCGGAACCGGAGTCCCGCGGAGCCGGAGAGGAGCTTGTCGAATCCCGGCGACGTCGAGACGTTCTGGTAGTCCGGCAGGCGCTCCAGCCCGCCCCACCCGCTCACGGCCACGTCGAGATCCAGGGACTTCGGCGCGTCCTCCATCAGCGTGCGCGCGTACCCCAGCGTGCCGCCGTATCCCTTCCGGCTCACCTTCGTCGGCCCGCCCAGATCGTAGAAGGAAGCGCCGTTCCAGCGCGCCTCCAGCTTCCAGGGGGCGCGCGCGGCGCCCAGCGCCGCATGCCAGCGCTCGTCGGCCGGCAGCCCGCGCGCCGGCGCGTAGGACAACGAGAGGTCGATCGCGTCCAGGCCGAGCGGATCGGAAACGATGGCCTGGAGTCCCGCCGCCGTGTAGTCCTTGTAGCCCTCGACGATCGGGTAGATCGAGGCCAGCCCCAGGGAAGACGCCGCGCGGTAGTTCCCCTCCTTGCGGATGAGCGAGTCGATCGGCACGGTCGACGGAGGCGGCACGCGCCAGGTCGTCACGAGCGGGCGCCGTTCCGTGAGCGCCTGCCCCAGGAACGTGATCGCGCTGACGTCCTGGAGGGGGCGCCCCTCGATCGCGGCGGGGACGAACCCCCCGCCGGCGTAGCGGAACACGATGAGCGAATCGCCGCCGAGCGGAATCGGGCGGAAGAAGCCGGTCTCGGCATTGGTCACCACGCTCATCGAATCGCCGTCGAAGTCGTAGCGGAAGATGTTCGACACGCCCGTGTAGTAGGAGCTGCCGTACAGGCGCCGGCCGTCCGGAGAAAAGACGAACCCGGCGGGGATCGACGCGCCGAAGTCGTAGAGCTGGACCGACGCCGTGTCGCCGGCGATCAGCGAATCGGTCTTCCAGAGGCGGAGCGTCTGCCGCCCGCTGATCTCGGCCACGGAGCCGGCGAGCATCTTCCCGTCGGGCGAGATGTCGATGTCGTAGAGATCGCGGCCGAACGGAAAGACGGCGACCTGGGCGTAGTCGGTGTACGGGCGCAGCATGCGCACCAGGGTCGAGACGCCGTTGAAGTGCCGGATCCCCCAGAGGGTGCCCTCCTTCGCGTCCCACGCCAGGTCTCCCACCCGCGCGTCCTTCTGGAGGACGCGGCTCTTCCTCGTGCGCAGGTCGTAGGCGCAGAGGTCCCGCCATTCGTTGTTGTCGGCCGTGTAGAAGATCGTGCGGGTCTCGGGATCGAACGCCAGTGAGGAGACGAAGTAGAGCGCGGGACCCTTCACCTCGAGAAGCCGGCGCGGCGGCCCCGACGGCGGCGGGGCTTGCGTCCCCCCGCCGGCCTCCGGGCCGGCGCCCGCGATGGCCGCGGGGGCGTCCTCGGCGGCGGGCAGGGGCACCGCCACGAGCGACGCGGGCGCGCCCGGGTAGTACGCGGCGGCGATCAGGGAGCGCGACGCGGGGTCGACGAAGGCGCGCGAGACGGAGCCGAGCGGCCGGTCGGAGAGATCGCGATACCCCGTGACCGGATGGAGCCGGATCGAGTCGAGGTTCGCGGTCTGGAAGCGTCGCTCCCAGGCGATCCATCGCCGCCACTCGTCGTTCAAGGACCGCCCGTACACCTTGTGGAACTGCCCCGCGAACCAGCGGTGCGATCCGGGGCGGCGCGCGATCCACGTCATCAGCGATTCCGGGCCGTACTCGTACGCGAGGTAGGTCATGAACCGCGTGCCGTACAGGTAGGAGTTCACGCCCACCTGGAAGTCCACCTTCGCCCCTTCCGACTCCAGCCCCAGCGGATCGTAGAAGCGGCTTCCGTCCTTGGTCATCGCGCGGAAGACCATCTCGTCGTACGGACCCTGCGCCCGTCCCAGCCCGCCGGCCATCCAGGTCTCCAGGAAGACCGCGGCCCCTTCGTGGTACCAGCGCGGCGCCGCGCGGCGCGGCGTCGTGAGGAACGAGTAGAGCACCGACTCGGGGTGGCGCGACGTGTCGCGCACCTTGCCGGCGAACACGCCGCGGAAGAAGCGGTCCATCCCCGCCGCCTGGTCCAGCGCGGCGACGTGGACCCCCTCGTGGTTCATCGTGAAGTTGATCCGCTCGTTCGAGGGCCCCGTCTCGTAGACGAAGTTCACGGGCGCGATGTGGACGACCATGATGTTCCGCGGCGTGACCCCGACCCCGGCGTTCCCGAAATCGGAAGCGTCGTCCAGGATCACGTTCACCTTCTCGGTGGGCCGGTAATCGAAGAGGCGCTCGTGGAAGCGGATCGAGTTCTCGAAGCAGCGCGCGGCGTAGGGGGCGAGGAAGGAGAGGGCGGGCGCGGGATAGACCAGCCTCAGGTCGTCGGTCTCGAGGACCTTGAGCTGGGCCCGCGCGGGCGTGGGCCCGGCCGCGAGGAGAAGGGCCGCGATGGCCGCGGCCCACCACCGCCGCGCGCTTCGCGGACGCCCATGCGGGCAAACGAACGAGGAGGCCCCCCCCACGAGGCCTCCCCGCTTGATGCTCTCGGGCGTTTCCAGCCCGGCTTGCGTCACGAGATTCGGGAACCCTGCTTTCTTGGACGGTCTACTGGCCGCTCTGAGCCGACTGCGACGCGGTCTTTTCCAGCTCCTGCGGCGCCGGGACGCTGACCGTCTTGCCGTTCTCGGTCGGGACCAGGATCGTCTTGCCGTTCTCGGTCGGGACCAGGACGAACTTGCCGTTCTCGGTCGGGACCCGCACCGTCTTGCCGTTCTCCGTCGGCACCAGCACGGCCTTGCCATTCTCGGTCGGCACCAGCACCAGCTTGCCGTTCTCCGTCGGCACCCGCACCGTCTTGCCGTTCTCGGTCGGCACCAGGATCGTCTTGCCGTTCTCGGCCGGCACCAGGATCGTCTTGCCGTTCTCCGTCGGCACCAGGATCGTCTTGCCGAACTCGGTCGGCACCAGCACCGTCTTGCCGTTCTCGGTCGGGACGAGGATCGTCTTGCCGTTCTCCGTCGGGACCAGGATGGTCTTGCCGTTCTCGGTCGGCACCTTCACGGTCTTGCCGTTCTCGGCCGGCACCAGGATCGCCTTGCCGTTCTCGGTCGGGACCAGGATGAGCTTGCCGTTCTCGGTCGGCACCCGCACGGTCTTGCCGTTCTCAACGGCCACCAGGACCGCCTTGCCGTTCTCCGTCGGGACCAGCGTCAGCTTCCCGTTCTCGGTCGGCACCAGCACCAGCTTGCCGTTCTCGGCCGGCACCAGGATGGTCTTGCCGAAATTCGGGTCCGTCGAGATCTTGTGGAACAGGTCGCTCTGGAGGAACGCCTGCACCGCGGGATCGGACAATCCCACGTCCTTGTCCGAGATCTGCTCCACTTGGTACCGCTTGGCTCCGGCGATCGTTCCTTCCACGCCCGAGCGAGGCGGGATCAGTCCGTTCATGGCCGCGATGCCCACCCCAGCCGCTACCGCGAGACCCGCGACGACGATCCAGCGTTTACCGTTCATAGGACCTCCCTCCTCTCGCGAACCGCCGTCACCTTGTCGCGCCGGCCGTTCGCATGCAAGACACCCATCGCGCCGAAAAGTTGGCGCGTGTTGCGAAAAAAGCGGATCAGTTCGTTTTCGGCCCCGCCAGGCCGTCGGTAGGAGGGGTCGCGCTCGCCCGGAGCGCGCCTCGAACCGTCCCCCCCGAAGCTTCGACCGCGATGCGGATCGGGGCGTCACCGGCACCCGAGCCCACGACGAGGCCGATTTCGGCGCGGTCCCGTCCGGACTGACGAATGCGGACCCAGCCGGGTCCATACTCCACCCCGCCCCGGGAAGAGGGGACGGTCACGAGGCGCTCGACCCGGGACGGGCCCGGGGGGAGCTGGACCGTGACCAGGACCGGGTCGGCGGCATCGGCCTGCACGGCCACCACCGCCCGATCGTCCGACCGGAACACTTCGAACCGGACGTTCGCCCGGCCCAGCTCGAAGCTCTGGTCGTCCACCTTGGTTCCGGCCTTGCCGCCGGCGACGCTGCCGGTTCCCCCGACGAGGGGCGCCATCGCGCCGTCGGACGGCATACTGCCGGTTCCCCGCCACAGGCCACTCCCCGAAGCCAGGGCGAAGACGATCACGCCCGCCGCGGCGCCCGCCGCGAACGGAATCACTCGTGGGAACAGTCGTTGGCGGAACTCCGTCCGAAAGGTCTCGAACCAGCCCTGGCGGGCCGGCTCCGGACGGGTCCCGATCGCGCGGATGACGTTCTGCCTGAGGTCCGCCGGCGGATCCTCCAACGTGACACGGTCCAGGATGCGGGCGACCGCTTCGTCGCTTTCGTTCTCGCCTTCGGCGCGCGGCTTCATGTCAGCGCGACTCCTTTCCGTTCCAGGATCGACCCGAGAAGCCTCCGCGCCGTGAACAGGCGCGATTTCACGGTCTTCTCGGGAAGCTCGATCACCCGGCTCATCTCCTGATAGGAGAGCTGCGCGAAGTGCCGCAGCAGGATCACCTGCCGGTAGTCGGGAGGCAGCTCTTCAATCGCCTCGTGGATGCGAGCGCTGGTGTCGCGCTCCTCCGACTCCCGCTCCGGCGACGGCTGCGCCGCCGGCGTCTCCTCGTCCAGCGCCTCGTGGCGCGGACGTCGCTGCACCAGGTTCAAGGTCTCGTTCCACAAGATCCGGTAGACCCAGCTGAAGAATTTCCGGCTCCGGTCGAAGGTCGCAAGCTTCTGGTACGCCTTGATGAAAGCGACCTGCGTGACATCCTGCGCGTCCTCCCGGTTTCCCGTCATGCGGAGCGCCACGTTGAACAGGACCCGTTGATGCGCGGCGACCAGCTCCCCGTAGGCGTCGGCGTCTCCGTCCAGCGACCGCCGGATCAGTTCCGCCTCCCGCGCTCCATCCATACCTACACGGCCCGAGGCTGGAAGTTGGCGGGGTTCCAGGGCGAGTCGGCTACTCAATGCGAAGCACGCGGTCGAGTCCCGCGTAGCCGAAGATGCTGCGGATCCGCGGACTTAGGTTGGTGAGCAGGAAGGTGTGGCCCCCCTGGTGGAGGCGCTTGTAGGTCTCGAGGATGACGCCGATCCCGGCGCTGGAGATGTATTCGAGCTCGGAGAAATCGGCCACGGAGGCGCCCTGCAGGCGGCCCAGCGCGGCCAGCGCGGCGTCCGCCTGGGCGGCATCCAAGCGGCCCACCAGCCGGACCCGGTCCTCGCCTTCGAACCGGACCTCGAACATCAGGTCGCGACCCGCTTACGGACCGTCACCGTTCCGGTATGCCCGTCGTGGTGGTACTCCAGCCGGTCGGCCAGCCGCTGCACGAGATGCAGCCCCAGCCCGCCGGCCCGGCGCTCTTCCAGCGGAGCGTCGGGAAGAGCGCGGGGACGCGTGACGTCCCAGGGCGGCGCGCCGACGTCGCGCAGCACCAGGACGACCGCGTCCCCGTCGCGCGCGAGGCCGATCGCGACCGGCTCCGCGCCGTTGCCGTACTTCACCATGTTCGTGAAGAGCTCCTCCGCCATCAGGTCCAGGTCGAAGGCGTGCGCCGCATCCAGCCCCTCGGCCCGCAGGAACTCGGCGATCATGCCGAAGATCCCGTCCAAGGACTCGAAGGATCGCGGGAACCGCCGCTCGTCCACGCGCACACGATAGCCCCGCGCGGGGCCGCGGTCTCCCTTATTTCACGACCGCGAGGCGCCCCTCGGTCGTCCCTTCCGCCGCCTCGATGCGGTAGAAGTAGACGCCCGAAGCGAGCCGCCGCCCCGAGGAATCCTCCCCCCGGATCGTGATCTGGTGCTCGCCCGAGGCCAACGGGCCCCGCGGCAGGAGCTCGCGCACCATGCGTCCCGACACGTCGTACAGCCGGACCGATACCGGGCCGGAGCGCGACGTGACGAAGCGCAGCACGGCTTCCGGATTCAGCGGGTTCGGGATCACCGTCGCCGCGAGCTTGCCGCCGCCCGCGTTCACGTCGATGGACGCCGTCCCGCGGAAGCGTCCGCCGGTGAGGAGGTTCCCCTGGATCGCGACCGGAACCGACACGCTCCCGCGAAGCAGGCTGAAGAGCTGCCGCAGGTCGGTCTTGGTGAAGTACAGCGTCATGTCCTCGATCTTGTTGTTGTCGGCGTCTCCGACCGACGGCGCCGGCTTGGCGGCGGTCCCGATCTGCGAGACCGTTCCCGTTCCCTCCGAGATCAGGACGATCGAGGTGAGGTCGACGTCCATGAGGTCGAACGACCCGTCGATCGGCTCGATGGCGAGCTGGTAGTAGGGCTTTCCGGATCCCAGGTTGAGCTTCCGCGCGCCGACGGTGAAGACCCGCGTCGCGGCCGCGCCGCGCACGTGGATCACCGTGGAGGCGGACCCGACGAGCCGGTTGGTAGCCTGGAACGTGACCGTGTAGCTCCCCGAGTCGGCCAGCGTCGGCGTCCAGGCGAGCGTCCCCAGCGTGTGCGAGGCGTTGGTCGTGAAGGTCGCGTTGTTCCCGGAAGGAAGCGCGCTCCAGTCGGCCGTGAGCGTGAGGATCGGATCGGCGTCGGGGTCGTCCGCGCCGACGTTCACCGTCAGCGGCAGGCCCGCGTCCCCCTGCTTCAGAGCCGGGGCGCTCACGATCGGATCGCGATCCACGACGAATTGCGCGTCGTTCCCCGTGGGCAGCCCGCTCAGATCCGCCGTGAGGGTGATGATGCCCTGCTGCGCCGCCTGCGACGAGGCCGTGGTGGAGGAGGCGCGCTGCAGACGCCCGGCGAGGAGCGTGGTGCCCGACGTGGCCGTGGTCGTCCCGGTGAGCGTGGTCCCGGTGCTCGTGCTGGTCGAGCCGGAGTAGCTGATGATCGGGCCCTTCATCGGCGCCTGCGGCGCGAGGGCGCCGGGGGCCGCCGCCGCGCGCTGGGGTCCGGCCAGCGCCGCGCCCGCAGGGAGCACGGTCAGCGACACGGGCAGGCTGGACGTTCCGCCCAGGTCGGTGGCGTTGAAGGTGACGGTATAGTTCCCTTCCTCACCCGCCTGCGGCGTCCAGGTGAAGCGTCCCGTGACCGACGTGCCGAGGGCGGCCACGAACATCTCCGTGGTGGCCGACGACGTGGCTCCGTTCGCGGTCGCGCTGAAGGTCACCGGATACTCGCCCGCCTGTCCCAGCCCCGGCGTCCAGGAGAGCGTGCCGGAGGTGTTGTCCGCGCTGGCCGTGAAGGAGGCCGCGGGGCCGGCCGGAAGCGCCGAGAGGTCGGCGGTGAGCGCGTCGATCGCGTTGCCGTCGGGATCGGAGGCGGACACCGGCACGTCGATGTGGCCCAGCTCTTCGACGGCCGCGGACGGCGGGGCCGAGACGACCGGAACCCGGTCGGTGTCGGCGATCGTGATCGCGGTGGTCGCGGAGCCGGAGAGCGCGTTGGTCGCGGTGAAGGTCACGGCGTAGGAACCCGCCTGGGTGAAGTCCGGCGTCCACGCGAGCGTCCCCGAGGTGTTCGAGGCATTCGCGGTGAACGTCGCGCCCGCCGGAAGGGGCGAGGCGGTGAAGGAAGCGATCGGCTGGCCGTCGGGATCGGCCGCGGTCGCCGTGACCGTGAGCGATGCGGTCTCGGCACCGCTCGCCGTCGCGGGGGCGGTGACGACCGGCGCGGCATCGGGGGTCCGCGCGAACGCCACGGCGTAGAGATCATCCACCGCGAAGGTCTGCGGCGCCGCCCCGCCCGCCTCGAACCCGAGACGCGCGACGTCCGTCGCCGGCTGGGCGAACGGGACGTCCTGGAAGCCGGCGATCGCGACGCCGTCGATCGAGAGGCTCACGGTGCTCGTGAGCAGATTCACGTCGAGGCGGAAGGCGTTGTTCCGGTTCTGCTGATAGACGACCGGGAGCGTCCGCGGCGCACCCGCGATGCCGTTCCACGTGAGGGTGCCGTGCGAGCCGTATTCCACCGACGCGATCACGTTGCCGTTCGAGCCGCGCGCGGTGCAGGCGACGATGTTGATGGGATTGTCGTCCTGCGCGACGGAGCGCCAGCCCAGGGAAACCCGCTCGGTGCCGGCGGGAGGCGCCGCCGGCCAGCCCCACAGGCTCACGCCGCCCACGCCGCTTTGCTGCTTCATCTGGGCGGCCATGGTGAGTCCGTCGATGGTCGCGTTCACCCGCACGGTGCCCGACGCCTCGTTCAGCGTCAGGAAATCACCGGCCGGCGCGCCTGGGAGCGCCAGATTCGGCGCGGCCCCGACCACGTCGGTCGAGAAGTTCGCGAAGAGCGTGACGGTCGACATCGTGTCGCCGGGCGCGGCCGTGGACGCAAAAGCCGCGGCTCGGATGCCGAGCAGCGCCAGGGAAAGCAACAAGGCAAAACGTGAGCGGAACATGGCCAGCCTCGCTTTCGGGTGTCGTGCGCGGGTTGTAGTGGACAGTCGATGGAGGGTGGTCCTGCCGGGGAGTGGCCGCCCTTCCCCCAAGGGCTGCACAGGGCGTGAGGATACGCCGTCCCAGCGGCAAATTCAAGAGCTCAGATGGCCTCCATGGCCAGCTTCATGGCCGGCTCGAGGGCGAGCTTGCTGCCCTCCGACAGCTCGGCGGCGACCCGCTCCCCGAGCGCCTCCCGCGCCGGGGCCAGGAACCGCTCCATGCGGCTCTCGTCGGGCCCCGAGATCGGGGTCTGGATCGCCTCGCGGATCGCCCCCGCCGCGCCCAGCAGGCGGAACGCGCGCTCCCCCCGCCCATGGGCCGCGGCGAGAACCGCGAACCCCTCCAGGGTCGAGGCGATTCCCTGCCGGTCCTCCAGGTCGCGGTAGATCGTGAGGGCTTCCCGAAGACGGTCGGCCGCGGCGCCCAGGTCCCCCCTTCCCGTCGCGACCTCGCCCAGCTCGCGGAGGGAGAAGGCGGTCCCCCGGGTGTCGCCCAGCTCGCGCTGCACGGGAAGCGCCTCCTCGTGGTAGCGGCCCGAGGACTCCAGGTCGCCGCGATAGAACGCCACGCCGCCCAGCCCGTTCAGG
>DASSLZ010000265.1:0-5621 GCA_035689165.1 Candidatus Eiseniibacteriota bacterium
CGCGGCCGACGCCATCTACTTCTACGGCACCGGGGAGAGCGGCTTCGGCTACGACCTGAAGGCGGGGGGCGGGACGGAGTACCAGGAAACGCAGCGGACCGACCTGCAGCCGCACTGGCTCACGTGGGGACCGGGCCCGCTGGCGACGCCTCCGCGGCGGATCGCGGCGCGCGACGCCGCGCCCGTGACGGCCGGGGCGCCGCTTCTCACGCAGGTGACCCATCGGGTCCATTTCGAGAGCAATCGATTCCCCAACTTCGACCTCTTCCAGCCCGGGCTTCGATGGGAGCGCTGGTTCATGAGCGTGCTGCCGCAGGGGGCACGGCTCGCGTTTCCGATCACCCTTCCGGGAGCCGTCCCGGGGGGCGAGGCCTCGGCGAGGCTCCGGATGTGGGGGCAGGGCACGTCGACCGGGCACTCCGCGCGCCTCTGGTGGGACGGCGCGATCGTGGACACGGTGAGCTGGAATTTTCTCGCGGCGCGCGACCTGACCGCGTCGGGGCTTCGCACGAACGGGGCGCGCGACACGGTGCAGGCCGAGGTGCCGGCGGTTTTCGGACGGACCGATCCCGAATATCTCGCCTGGTTCGAGGTCTCCTACCCGCGGGCGCTCACCGCCTCGTCGGACACCATCGCTTTCGCCGCGCCCGACTCGGTCGCGCCCGGACGCTACCGCTACGCCATCGCCGGGGTGAGCGACACCACGGCGGCGTGGCTCCTGGAATGCACCGATCCCGAAGCGCCCGTCAGGCTCACCGGGGGAATCTGGTCCGGCGCCTCGCCCGCGTTCACGCTGACGGTCGAGGACAGCGCGGGCGGCGGCTACCGGCCGCGCTACACGCTCGCCTCGACGTCGAGGGCGCCGATTCCCGCGCTGGCCCGCTACGCGCCCGCCGCGAGTCCGCACGCCGTGGCGGACCTCCTCGATGCGGGGAACGCGGCCGACTACCTGATCGTCACGCCGGCCGCGTTCCTCGCCGAGGCGGAGTCGCTCGCCATCGACCGCGAGGCGCTGCTCCCGGGAGTCGCCGCTCCGCGCGCGGCGGTCGCCACCACCGAGGCGATCGCGGCCCAGCTCGGCGGCGGCCGGTCGGACCCGGTCGCGATCCGGAACCTCTTCGCCTACGCCGAGCGGCACTGGGCCGCCGGACCACTCTATGTCTGCCTCTTCGGAGACGCCTCGGACGATCCGAAGAACTATCAGATCATCTCGGCGGCCGATCTCGTGCCGACCTACAACGAGTACTGGGACACCAGCCTTCTCCTCCAGTTCATCTCGGACGACTTCTACGCTCTCCTCGACGGGCCCGGCGACCGGCTCGTCGACCTCGCGATCGGGCGCCTGCCCGCGCGCACGACCGAAGAGGCGCGCGCGCTGGCGCGGGGGAAGAACGCGATCTACGAACGCACCCAGGACTTCGACTGGTGGCGCGCGCGCGCGCTGCTGACCGCCGACGACGCCTGGAAGTGGTCGGTTCCGAACACGAAGCGCGACCCCGTCGGCGCCGACCACGTGACCCAGATGGAGCGGAAGGACGGATTCCATCTTCCGTTTCCCGTGCGCCGGGAGAAGGTCTACCTGAACGACTACCCCTTCGCCGATTCCACGAAGCAGTCGAAGCCGGCGGCCCGGGAGGCCTTCCTGGCCGCGGTGAACGCGGGCAACTGGCTCGTCGAGTTCGCGGGACACGGCAACGAGAACTTCCTCGCCGACGAGCAGATGTTCCGCTCCCTCGACGTGAACCGCCTCACGAACGCCGCGCGGCCTTCGATCTTCGGCTTCTTCTCCTGCACGGTGGGGAAGTTCGACGACAACGTGCAGCAGGACGGGCTGGGCGAGCTCCTGCTCCGCCACCCCGGCGGCGGATCGGTGGTCTCCCTGGCGGCGAGCCAGGAGGTGTTCGGGCTGGAGAGCGGGAGGCTGAACGACGCCTTCGTCGACGCGCTCTTCCCGGCTTTCCCTCGCGTGGACACGCTTCGGACCGCGGGTCTCGCGTGGGCCCTGGCCAAGAACGCGCCGGGAAATCAGAACGACGTCGTGCGGAAGTACGGCTACCTGGGCGATCCCGCGGCCATCCCGCCGCTCCCGCGCGGACGCGGCGTATTCGAGAAGGGCGCGCTCGATTCGATTCCGCGCGGCGAGGTCGCCGCGATCCGGGGCCACGCGCTGAATCCGGACGGATCCCTCGACACGCTCTCGACGGGCACGGTCCTGCTGGAGGCGCTCGGCCCGCCCTCACGGAGGATCGAGATCGCCGACCGGAACGGAGTCGGGATCGCGGTGCCCTACGCGCTCCCGGGGCCGGTGCTCTACCGGGGCGAGACCGCCCTGAACCAGGGCACGTTCACGCTTCGCTTCGTCGTGCCGACCGACGGCCGGATCGTCGGCCCCGGCGCCCAGATCCGGGCCCTCCTGTCGCAGGCGGGCGGCCGCGGGGTGGGGCTCGCGGCCGACTCGCTCCGCATCGCGACCTCGCTGGCTCCGCGCGCGGACGCGACGCCCCCGACCATCCGCCTGCTGGGGCCGGCGGCGAACGACTCCACCGTGGCGCCCGGAACGGTCCTGACCTTCGCGATCGAGGATTCGAGCGGGATCGATCTCACGCGTCTGGACGACGCGCACAGCGTCTTCACGATCGTGGACGACCGCGGCACGCCCATCGACATGACCCCGACCTTCCGCTACGAGCCCTCCAGCTTCACGCGCGGGACGGCGACGCTCACGCTGCCCCAGCTGGCCGGGGGCGCCCACCTGCTCGAAGTGCACGCTTCCGACACCTACCGGAACGTGGGGATCGCCACCTTCACGATCGACGTCGCCGCGGCCGTCCCTCCCGGATCGGCCCTGGTCATGACCGAGGTGTTCAACTATCCCAATCCCTTCCCCCGGGAGACCTATCTGCACGCGCGGCTGAACCGGGCGGCGCGGCTCCGGGTGCAGATCCTGACCGTTTCGGGGCGCCGGGTGCGCGATTTCGCGCTCGACGGCAAGGCCGGGGAGAACTACATCCCCTGGGACGGCCGCGATTCAGAGGGAGAAAAAGTGGCCCTTGGGGTTTATATCGTGAAGCTGACAGCAGAGGTACCGGGGGGGAATCGCGCCACGGCCATCGCGCGAGCGCTCCGTGCCGAGTGAGCATCCACCGGCGGAACCGCTTGTTACCATGTCCCATCGTGTTCTAGACTTAGGGTCTCGTCGGGGGCGCGATCGGCGTCCCTTCCTGCATTCCGTAAGGAGGTCTTCCACATGAGTCGCTTCCTCACCGCCGCCTCGAGGGCTGCCTTGGCGCTCGTCCTCCTGGCCGGCTTCGCCGCGTCCGCCCAGGCCCAGTCCGAAGCCGGGGGCATCTCCACGCTCTTCGCGCCGGGAGCCCGCGCCGACGGCATGGGTCGCGCCTTCACCGCCGTCGCCAACGACGCGAACGCGATCTGGTGGAATCCCGGCGGCCTGGCCTTCATCCGCGGCCACGACATCAGCCTGACCTACTCCCAGCTGGTCCCCGATCTCGCCTCCGACGTGAACTGGTCCTATCCCGTCTATGCCCAGCATGTCGAGGGGTGGGGCGGCCTGGGCGCGAGCGTCGGCTACCTGAGCTACGGCAAGAGCGAAGCGACCGACGTGGACGGCAACGTGACGGGCGAGTTCACCTCGTACGAGCTGGTGCCCTCCATCGCCTACGGCACCGAGCTGGCGGACAACGTCGGCTTCGGCGTCGCCCTGAAGCTGATCCGCGTCGACTTGGCCCCCCAGGCGGTCACCCTCGACCAGAAGAACGGGCGCGGGACGACGTTCGCCGCCGACATCGGCGGTTTGATCAAGATGCCCGCGGCCAAGGTCGCCATCGGCGCCACCCTCGCCAACCTGGGCCCGGACATCGCCTACATCGACCAGGATCAGTCGGACCCGCTGGGCCGGAACATCCGGCTCGGCCTCGCCTACACGCCGATCGAGAACGACGTGCACCGCGTCCTGATCGCGGCCGACGCCTCGCGCTTCCTCATCCCCGGCCGCGTGCTCGCCGTGGACGTCTGGAACGCCGGCGCCGAGTACGAGTTCAACCGGCTCATCGCGCTGCGCGCGGGCTACATCAGCGACCCGATCGGCGACATCACGGACTTCACGTTCGGCCTGGGATTGAACTATCACGGCGTGCGCTTCGACTACGCCTCGATCCCGCAGTCGAGCTTCCTGGATCGCGTCAACCGGTTCTCGCTCGGATACCACTTCTAAGAACCCTTCGAACGTGACCCTGCGGACGGGGCGGCGGACCGCCCGCGGCGCGTTTCTCGGAATCGCAGTCTTCATGGGGAGCCAGGCCCTGACCTCGGGCCTGGCTCCCTTGGCATTCGCGGCCGGCACGCCCCCGTCCCGCCTGGTGGCGTCGCGGCCCCCGGCCGGCCCCGCGCCCGGCAGGGACGCCCTCCTCGCCAAGCGGATCGAACGGGCGCACTCTTTCCCGCATCGCCTGGGCGGTCCGCGGCGCGCCTCCTGGGTGAGCGGCGGCCGTCCACCACTCCTCGCGCCCTCTCTGCGGACGGGGCAGCTGGAGCGCACGGTAGCTTTCGCGGGCGCTCCGGAGACGCTCCGCGTGCTCGGCCTGCGCGTGGATTTCGCGACAGACCGCCTGGGATCGCAGACCACGACGCCGGACGGGAAGTTCGATCTTCGCGATGGCGTCTCGCTCGGGATCCCGATCGATCCGCCGCCGCACAACCGCGCCTTCTTCCTCTCCCACCTCCAGGCGCTCCAGCGCTACTGGCGGTTCGTCTCCTACGGCAATCTCGTCCTCGAGTACGACGTCTACCCGAAGAACGACACCCTGACCTACCGTCTGGGCGACACCGGGGATTACGGACCCTGGACGCTGGGGCAGGCGTCGTTCGCGTCGGCGCAGCGCTTCTTCAAGGATGCAGTGACGAAGGCCGATCAGACCGACTCGATCCCCTTCGGTGACTTCGACGTCATCGCCCTGTTCCACGCCGGAGCCGACTTTCAGACCGACCTCCGCGGGGATTCGCCCCGCGACTTTCCGACGTTCCAGATCTCGCTGGAGGACTCGGTCGCGGTCAACGGCGGGGCGGTCGCGGTCTTCGGCGGTCTCGTCATGCCCGAGACCGAGAATCAAGATGGATACTACAGCGCCCTGAACGGAACCCTGGCCCATGAGTTCGGGCACACCCAGGGCCTTCCCGACCTCTACGACATCAACACGTTTTTCCCGGCGGTGGGCGTCTGGAGCAACATGGACTCGGGGTACCTGCTGACCACGTCAGTCCAGGACCAGAAGACGGGGGCCATCTCCGACGCGACGGGGGTCATTCCCACGAGTCTCGATCCGTGGTGCAAGAACGTCCTCTGGCCCGGGAAGCTCGACCTCGTGGATCCCGGACGCGACTACTCGGCCTCGCTCCGCGCGACGGAGCTGCACGACAGCCTGCTCTACGTCCCGCTCGGTGGCGACGAGTACTACCTGATCGAGAACCGCGAGACCGACCTGAACGGGGACAACACCGTCTACCTGGATCGCGACTCCACGACGAACGTGATCCTGGGACCGGGGCTATCGAGCGCCGATCCCACCGATTCGCTCGGCGACCGGGAGTACGACTTCCTCCTGCCG
>DASSLZ010000266.1:0-8322 GCA_035689165.1 Candidatus Eiseniibacteriota bacterium
CCGCGCGCGCCTGGCGGGCGGCCTCCCGGAGCGGCGCCTGATCCAGCCAGCGCTGGAGGATGACGGCTGCGGCGGCGGCGTGGAGCGCGTCCTTCGCCGCGCCCCGCCCGGAACGAGCGCGGGTCGCGGCGTCGCGTCCCGCGGCGGAGGCGCGCTCGGCGGCTTCGCGGCTGCTCAGACTCTCGTCCACCAGGTGGACCGGAAGCCCGGTCGCGCGCCGGAGCGCCTGCGCGAAGCGGCGGACGCGGCGCGTCTCGGGACGCTCCTCCTCCCCTTCCAGGCCCAGCGGCGCTCCCACCACGATCGCGCCGGCATCGGCCTCGCGCGCCGCGGAGGCGACGGCGCCGGGCGCCTCGCGCACCGAGGAGATCGCGATCGCGCGGAGCGGGCTGGCGAGCCGCGCCTCTTCGTCGGAAAGCGCGAGACCGATCCGCCGCGGGCCGAAATCCACGCCTAGGACGCGCATGCGAGCGCTTCGAGCGCGGCCGCGAAGTCGGGGGGAACGGGACGCGTGAACTCCATCGGAAGCCGCGTCACGGGGTGGCGGAACGCGAGCGTCTCGGCATGCAGCGCCTGGTGGTCCAGCTCGCCCAGGATCAGCGCGACCTGCGCGCGTCGTCGCGGCGCCAGGCGCAGGAGCGGCCCGCGGCGGCCGCCGTACTCGGCGTCCCCGAAAACCGGATGCCCCAGGTGCGCGAGATGGACCCGGATCTGGTGCGTGCGCCCCGTCTCCAGGGACAGCGTGAGCTCGGCCAGATCGTCGAACCGCCGCTCCACCCGCCAGCGCGTCGCCGCGGAGCGCCCGCCCCGCGTCACCACCGCGATCTTCTTCCGGTCGCTCCGGCTTCGGGCCAGCGAGGCCTCGATCCGTCCCTCCTGCCCGCGCGGATGCCCCCAGACGATCGCGCGGTAGAGGCGTTTCACCTCGCGGGCCTCGATCTGGCGCGCCAGCTCGCGGTGCGACTCCTCGGTGCGCGCGATGAGCAGGAGGCCCGACGTGCCCTTGTCCAGGCGGTGCACGATCCCCGCGCGCTCGGCGCCGTTCGCCGAGGAGAGCGCCGTGTAGCGATGGAGGAGGGCGTGAACCAGGGTGCCGGTGCGGTGCCCGACTGCGGGGTGGACGACCATGCCCGCGGGCTTGTTCACCACGGCGAGGGCGTCGTCTTCGTAGACGACATCGAGCGGGATCGGCTCGGGGGCAAGGACGCTGGGCGCGCGGCGCGGGCGGGTCACGAGCACGCGGTCGCCCGGCTTCACGCGCCGGCTCGCGCGCGCCGGCCCGTCGTTGACGAGGACGTGACCGGCGTCGATCAAGTGCTGCACGGCGGAACGGGAGAGACTGCGCTCGACTTCGGCCAGGTAGCGGTCGAGCCGCTCACCCGCCCGGGACGCCGGCACGAGATGGGTCTTCGGGCTCTGGGGCGGCGACGCGCCCGGATCGCGCGAGATTCCAGGCAAGCAGGAGCACTCCCAAGGTGACGGCGCTGTCGGCCACGTTGAAGACCGGCCAGCGGGCCGTTCCGATACCCATGTCGATGAAGTCGACCACCCAGCCGAGGCGCACGCGATCCACCAAGTTGCCGATCGCGCCCCCCAGGATACAGCCGAGCAGCACGCGGTTCATGACGCTCCGGTAGGTCTCGCGCAGGAACAGCCAGAGCACGACGGCGATCGCGACCACCGAGACGACGATGAACGGCACGCGGCTGCCCGGGAAGAGCCCGAACGCCGCGCCCGTATTGTGCACCAAAGTGAGGCGGATGAAATCCCCGAGAACGGAGACGGACTCTCCGGTCTCCAGCCGCGAGGAGGCGGCCTGCTTCGCGACCTGGTCCAATCCGACCACGGCCGCCGCGCAGGCGAGGAAGACCCCGGTGCGACGCGTCATCCGCGGGCCGTGTTCGTCTCTTTCTCCTGCTTCTCCTGGCATGCCACGCAGAGGCTGGCCTGCGGAATGGCGTCGAGGCGCGCCTTGCCGATCTCCTTGCCGCACGACTGGCAGATGCCGTACTCGTTGCGGTACAGGCGGCGGAGTGCCTCGTCCACGTTGTACAGCAGGCGGCCTTCGGCCGAGGCGAAGAGGAACGTCTTCTCGCGCTCCATCGCGTCGGTGCCCATGTCCGCCATGTGGAACGAGTAGGCGGAGAGATCGCCCGCCGAATCGCGCTGCGTCTGGTTCAACGTGCGCTCCAGATAGCCGAGCTGTCCCAGCAGCTTCTTCCGCTCCTCGAGAAGCCGGTCCTCGAAATGCTTCAGATCCTTCTTGTTGAGCAACGTCAGCCTCCTTTGGGTACCCGCTCGATCCCGACGCGGGCCTGTTCTCCGTCGAATGTCCAGCTCTCCGCCGCTTCGCCGCCCGCGGCGCCGGGCACCAGCTCGACGGCGAGGACCTCGTCCTTGAAGGTCTCCTCGTGCCGCTCGAAGGCCCGTTTCAATCCCGGCGACAGCTCCCCGTACAGGCGGATCCGGTCCGTCACTTCGAAGTCGGCGCTCTTCCGGAGCGCCTGCACGCGATGCGCCAGCTCGCGCACCAGCCCCTCGTCGCGAAGAGCGTCGTCGAGCGTGGTGTCGACCGCGACCGTCAGCGAGCCCTCCGACTGCGCCGCCCACGGCGCCCGGGGGGACTCCTGCACCTGCACGTCCTCCGCCGTCAGGCGGAAGACCTGGCCCTCGGCCTCGATCTCCCACCCCTCCGCGCTCAGCGCCTTCCGGGCCGCGTCGATCGGAGCGGCCTGGATCGCGGAGGCCAGCGACTTCATGGCCGGGCCCGCTTTCTTACCCAGCACGGGGAAGTTCGGTTTCACCGCCGTCGTGAGGAGCTCGCTCCGGTCCTTCGCGAAGGCGAGCTCTTTCACGTTGAGCTCCTCTTGGATGACGTCCGCCAGCGAGAGGAGCGCCTTTTGTTCGCCATCGGCGAGGCCGGCCACGGCGATCCGCCGGAGCGGCTGGCGCACCCGCAGCGAAGCCTGATTCCGCGCGGCGCGCCCGAGCACGACCACGCGCTCCGCGAGCGACATCGCCCGCTCGAGCGTCTCGTCCACGAGGGCCGCGTCCGCGACCGGGTAATCGGTCCAGTGGACGCTCTTCGGCGCCTCCGGGTCCGCCGGGCGGACCAGGTGCTGGTGCAGCTCCTCCGTGATGAAGGGAGCGTAGGGCGCGAGCAGCCGCGACACCGTCTCGAGGCAGGTGAAGAGCGTCTCGTAGGCCGCGCGCTTGTCGGCGGGATCCCCGGACTTCCAGAAGCGCCGGCGCGAGCGGCGCACGTACCAGTTCGAGAGCTCCTCGACGACGAACTCCTGGATCGCGCGCGCGCCGCGCGTCAGCTCGTAGCCGTCCAGCGAGGCGCGGCAGGCGAGGATCGTCGCCTGGAGGCGCGAGAGGATCCAGCGGTCCATGGCCGAGGGAGACACCGGCTCTTTGGCGAACGGATCGAAGCCGTCGATGTTCGCGTAGAGCACGAAGAACTGGGCGGTGTTCCGGAGCGTTCCCAACAGCTTCTTCGCCGTCTCGGTCACGCCCTCCACGTCGAAGCGCGTCGAGCTCCAGGGCTGGCTGTTCGCGATGAGATAGAAGCGAAGGGCGTCGGCGCCGCGCAGCTCGAGGACCTCGTTGGGATCGACGGCGTTCCCCCGCGACTTGCTCATCTTCTTGCCCAGCTTGTCCAGCACCAGCTCGTTCACGAGCACGTGCCGGTAGGGGGCCTTCCCCGTGACGGCCACGCTGATCGCGAGCAGCGTGTAGAACCAGCCGCGCGTCTGGTCGACGCCCTCCGAGATGAAGTCGGCCGGGAAGGAGACCCGGAACGCCTCCTTGTTCTCGAACGGGTAGTGCCACTGCGCGAACGGCATCGAGCCGGAGTCGAACCAGACGTCGATCACCTCCGGGACGCGTCGCATCACGCCGCCGCAGCCGGAGCAGGCGAAGGTCACGTGATCCACGTACGGGCGGTGGAGATCCAGCGGCTCCGGGAGCCCCTTCCCCTGGCGCAGCTCGGCCACGCTGCCGACGCAGCGGTCGGAGCCGCATCCCTCGCAGCGCCAGATGGGGAGCGGCGTCCCCCAGAAGCGGTTCCGCGAGAGCGCCCAGTCCACGTTGTTCTCGATCCAGTTCCCGAATCGGTTCCGGCCGATTTCCTCCGGGTGCCACGCCACCGTGCGATGCGCCTCCAGCATCTTCTCGCGCAGCCGCGTGGTCGCGATGTACCAGGTCTTCCAGGCGTAGTAGAGGAGCGGCGAGTCGCAGCGCCAGCAGAAGGGATAGGCGTGGGTCGTCATCTCCTCGCGATAGAGCAGCCCGTGCGACGAGAGCCACGCGCGGATCTCGGCCTCGGCGTCCTTGACGAACCGCCCGGCCCAAGGCGTCACCTCGGCGGTGAAACGGCCCTGCGGATCCACCGTGTGGTGCTGCGGCAGCTCCAACTTCAGACCGAGCTGGTAGTCGTCCTCGCCGTACATCACCGCGGTGTGCACGACGCCGGTTCCGTCCTCGGTGGTGACGAACGGGGCCTCGGCCACGTAGTAGGCGTCCTTGCCCGTGAGCTTCGCCAGGTCGATGAAATCGAAGAGCGGCCGGTAGCGCTTCCCCTGGAGCTCGTGCCCCCGGAGGCGTCGCTCGACGGCGTACGCGCCCTCGAGCTGCTCCAGCCGGGACTCGGCCAGGTAGTAGCGTTCCGCGCGCCCGTCCCGCTCCTGCCGGACCAGCACGTAGGCGATGTCGGGGTTCACCGCGAGCGCCACGTTCCCCGGCAGCGTCCACGGCGTCGTGGTCCACGCGAGCACGTACGTGTCGGGCTCGTCCACCAGGGCGAACTTCACCGTTACCGACGGCTCGGTGACGTCGTCGAAGCCCTGCGCCACCTCGTGGCTGGAGAGCGGCGTGCCGCAGCGCGGGCAGTAGGGAACGATCTTGTGCCCCTGGTACAGGAGATTGGCGTCCCAGATCTGCTGCAACAGCCACCAGACCGATTCGATGTACTCGTTGTGGAACGTGACGTACGGATGGTCCATGTCCAGCCAGTAGCCGATCCGTTCCGTGTTCCGGCGCCACTCCGCTTCGTAGCGGAGCACGCTCGCGCGGCAGCGCGCGTTGAACTCGGCGATGCCGAACGTCTCGATCTGTTCCTTCCCGCTGATCTTGAGCTCGCGCTCCACCTCGATCTCGACCGGCAGGCCGTGCGTGTCCCAGCCTCCCTTGCGCGGCACGTAGTGCCCCGTCATCGACTGGTAGCGGCAGACGATGTCCTTCAGGGTGCGCGAGATCACGTGGTGGACGCCGGGCAGCCC
Organism: Candidatus Eiseniibacteriota bacterium; assembly: GCA_035689165.1. GTDB lineage: Bacteria > Eisenbacteria > RBG-16-71-46 > SZUA-252 > SZUA-252 > DASQJL01. The sequence goes on from DASSLZ010000266.1 coordinate 5,283, forward strand.
GTTGGCGGTGGGCGGGCCCTCGTAGAAGATGAACGGCGGCTGCCCCTCGCGGCGCTTCAGGCCGTCCTCGAACGCGCGGATCTCCTTCCACAGCGCGAGCACCCTGCCCTCGGACTCGGCGGGGTCGAGGCGCGTGGAGAGCGGACGGAAGCGTTCGGCGGCGGCGGGCATCAGCGCTCCGGGTTCTCCGCGTCGGAAGCGGCGGTGGGCATGCGCTCGAGCACGCGCGTGACCAGGCGCGTGAGTAGCGGCTCGGCCTTGGCGGCGTTGGCGAGGATCTTCGGAATGTCCACCGCCTCGAGCGCGTCGGGCAGGCAGAGATCGGTGACCACGGCGAACGCGAGCACGCGCATCCCACCGTGCACCGCCGCGATCGCCTCGGGAACGAGCGACATGCTCACGAGATCGGCGCCCGCCCAGCGGAGGAAGCGGTACTCGGCGCGCGTCTCCAGATTGGGGCCCGCCACGCCCACCAGGACGCCCGACTGCAGCGCGATCCGCTCTTCCAGCGCGACCTCGTGCGCCAGGGCGATCAGCGAGCGGTCGTACGGCTCCGACATGTCGGGAAAGCGCGGCCCCAGGCTGTCGTGATTCCTTCCGATGAGCGGGTTGTCGCCCATGAGGTTGATGTGGTCGACGATCGCCACGATGTCCGCGGGACGGTAGAGGGGATTCATGCCGCCGGCCGCGTTGGTGGCGATCAGCGTCCGCGCGCCGAGCGCGCGCGTGACGCGCACCGGGAAGACGACCTGGTCCATCGTCCAGCCTTCGTAGTAGTGGGCGCGCCCGTTCAGCACGGCGGTGGGCTTGCCGCCCAGCGTGCCGAGCACGAGGTCGCCCGCGTGGCTCTCCACGGCGGTCGTGGGAAAGCCGGGGATCTCCTCGAAGGGGATGACGTCGGCGCCCGGCATCGCCTCGGCGAAGCGGCCGAGGCCGGTGCCCAGGATGACGGCGACCTCGGGCCGGACCGCGCTCCGCGAGGCGACGAAGGCCCGCGCCTCTTCGATCCGGCGCGGCAGATCGTCCGCGCCTTTGGGCGCGGCGCTCACGACGGTGCTTCCAGCCTGCGCCATACTTCCTCCTCGTCCATGCCGTCGATCTCGATCCACTTCCTGCGCGAAGCTTCGCCTCCGGCGATCCGAACGGCGCTCCGCGGCAGCCCCAGCCGTTCGCGCAACAGGTCGAGCACCGCGCGGTTCGCACGCCCGTCCTCCGGCGCGGCCGTCACCCGGATCCGCACCGTCTTCTCCGCGCGCGAGGCCTGGATCTCGTCGGCGCGGCTCTTGGGCGCCACGGTCACCTGCAGCCGCACGGCCTCAGGCATCCGGCCCGAAAATCGCGGACCCCACGCGGACGATCGTCGCCCCCTCCTCGATCGCGGCCTCGAAGTCGTCGGTCATGCCCATCGAGAGCCCCGCGTCGGGAGCGAGAGCGCCGCGAGCGACCGCCTCGTCGCGGATCCGTCGCAGGGCGCGAAAGGACACGCGCGCGCCTGCCTCGCCCCCCTCCAGGGGGCCGATGGTCATGAGCCCCGCGGCGCGCAGCGAGCGGATCGCGGCGACGCGCTCGATCAGCGCCGGCGCCCCCTCGGGCGCGACGCCGTGCTTGCCCGGATCCCCGGAGGTGTTGACCTCGACGTAGGCCTCCAGGGCGCGGCCCGCCTCCGCGGCACGCCGCCCGATCTCCTCGGCCAGACGCTCGGAGTCGATCGAGTGGATCGCGTCGAAGAGAAGCGCCGCCCGCTTCGCCTTGTTCGTCTGGAGGTGCCCCACCAGATGCCAGCGCGGGCCCGGGCCGACGAGCCCGATCTTCGGCTCGGCCTCCTGGACCCGGCTCTCCCCGAGCTCGACGGCGCCGAGCCGGAACGCCTCCCGGACCCGCTCGGCGTCGATCCCTTTCGACACCGCGAGGAGGCGCACCGAGCCGGCTGGCCGGCCGGACCGTTCGGCGGCCCGCGCGATGCGCTCCCGGACGTCGTCGAGCCGGTTCGAAAGCGAAGCGAGATCGCGCGTTCCAGCACCCCCGGAAAACGTAAGCCGGACAGTATAGAGGTGGGCGGCCGAGGGGAACAACAGGAAAGCCCCCGGACGGAGCCCGGGGGCGCCCAGCGAAGGGCGTCAGACGGGGGAACTGTCTAACGCCCCTCGCGGAATACCGACGTCGTGCGGAGGACCGATCCCTCGCAGCCCCGCTTCCGGCAGGGGATGCGCGACGGAATCGCGTTCGGATCGGACGGCACCGCTCCGGATCGGGAAACGTGCAGCTGAATCAGGGCCTGCACCTGCTGCGGGGTGTACATGTACCCGCATCGGTTGCAGCGATACCAGTACTCCGTGTCCATGGGTCCGCTCCCGTGCTCGATGGGCGCAAGGAAGCCTCGACCCTGTGGGGGCCATCGCGGACCGTTCGTTCCGTGCTGCATGCCGCCGGGCGCGGGGCGAACGCGCCCTGCCGCGGAGACCGCGGCGGCGACACGCTACCACCGGCCCACCCGAAAGCGACACCAAATTTGCTACGATCCGCCCGTTCCCGCTGGAGATCCGAAACCCGCAGGGGGGATCCGGTCATGGGTAAGATTCTCCTCCACTTCGTGATCATCGTGCTGACGTTCCTGCTCCTCGCGAACGTCGTTCCCGGGTTCGCGGTGAAGAGCTGGCAGGCCGCCGTGGTCGCGGCGCTGGTCTTCGGGCTGGTGAACGCGATCCTGGGGCCCGTGCTCACCCTGGTGTCGCTGCCGCTGATCATTCTGACGCTCGGGCTCTTCTGGTTCGTCGTGAACGCGTTTCTCCTGATCCTGGTCGGCTTCATCGTGCCCGGTTTCGACTTCAACGGATTCCTACCCGCCCTCATCGTCTCGGTCGTTCTCGCCGCCGTGAACCTGGTCTGGAAGGCCGCCTCGCGCGAACGGCATCGCTCCTGAGCGCCACCGGCCCGCCCGCGACGCGGCACACCGTGCTTCGATGACCTCCGAGCGGGTCCCGCGCGATCTGGCGCCGAACCACCTGACGCGGCTCCTCGAAGCGAAGCGCGCCGGCGCGTC
>DASSLZ010000267.1:0-9420 GCA_035689165.1 Candidatus Eiseniibacteriota bacterium
CGCACGGCTTCCTGCCGCTCATGGATCTGGGCGCGCCCTCGTGGCGGGCGCAGATCGGAACGGCCGCGTGCGAGTTCGAGCGGCATCTCGGGCATCCTCCGGAGGGCTTCTGGCTTCCGGAGTGCGGCTACGCGCCGGGCGTGGAGGAAGTGCTCGCGGAGTTCGGCGTGCGCTGGTTCGCCGTGGACGCGCACGGCATCCTCGACGCCTGCCCGCGCCCCGTCCCGGGAACCTACGCGCCGCTCCGGACGAAGTCGGGAGTGCTCGCCTTCGGCCGCGACGCCCAGTCCTCGCGCCAGGTCTGGAGCAGCACCGAGGGCTATCCGGGCGACGCCTGGTATCGCGAGTACTACCGCGACCAGGGCTTCGATCTTCCGATCGAGGAAGTCCGGGAGTTCCTGCCATCGGGCGGCACGCGCACCCACCTCGGGCTCAAGTACCACCGCATCACCGACCGCCGCTACCCGCACCGCGAGGCGTACGATCCCGCGCGCGCGTCGGCGCGCGTGGCCGAACACGCGGCGCACTTCGTCGGCGGGCGGCTCGCGCAGGCGCGGGCGGCCTCGGACGCGCTGGGCCAGCCGGCGACGCTGCTCGCGCCTTACGACGCGGAGCTGTTCGGCCACTGGTGGTACGAGGGACCCGATTGGCTCGACCAGGTGCTCGACGGCGTGGCCGCGAGCGGGGAACTGGCCGCGGCCGACCCGCTCGAGGCCTCGACGGCGCTCGCACGCGTGCCCGAAGGAAGGCTCCATCCCTCTTCCTGGGGCGCGGGCGGATACGCGGCGGTGTGGCTGGACCCGGTGAACGACTGGATCTACCGGCACCTGCTCCGCGCCGCCGAGCGGATGCAGCGCCTCGCCGGGGAAGGGGATCGCGGCGACGCGCTGCGCGCGCGGGCGCTCCGGCAGGCCGGGCGCGAGCTGCTCCTGGCGCAGGCGAGTGATTGGGCCTTCATCATGAAGACCGGGACGCTGATCCCGTACGCCGTCCGCCGCACCGAGTCGCATCTCGACCGCTTCGAGCAGCTGGCCTCGGCGCTGGAGAAGGGGCCGCTCGACGCGGCGGCGATCGCGGCCCTGGAAGCGGCCGATCCCCTGTTCCCGGAACTCGATCCGGGGCTTTTCGCTTGACACATGGCGCGGCCCGTTCGTAGGCTACGAACGTTCCCCCCCTGAACGTCGTTGATCAATCGAGGACTACATGCTCCGCAGTAACCTCGTACGTGGTGGGATTCTTTTTGTCTCGTTGTCCTTGTCACTCGTTTCCTGCGGCCAGCGCACGCCCAGCGAGCCGGATCTTCCGACCCGCATCGTCGCCGTGCCGACCACCGACGTCTTCGCCAACTCGCCCCAGCTCGAATCGCGAGAGCTCCTGATCGACGGCCGCGCCACCGACATCGAGTGGAACGTGGCCGGGATACCCACCGTGGTGCTCCTGAAGGGCGACACCGGGCGGGGAGGCGACTACTTCGCGTCGGTGCGCGCGATCTGGACCTACAATCCGTTCAATCAGGATTCGGTCGCGCTCTACATGCTGGTCCAGTGGTCCGATCCCGCGCCCGACTTCCTCGAGCAGCCCCTGATCACGTCGGTCGACTGGACCGACGACGACGGGAATTCGCTCATCGATTGCGAGACCAGCGATCCGCTCCACAACCCGGCCAACTGGCATCAGAACACCGCCCTTCACGAAGACCAGGTCGAGGTGGAGCTCTACAGCGACGCGAGCGGGGACTACCCGGCCGACCGCTGGCGATGGGGCGCGGGCACGACCGATCCCGTCACGCCCGTGAACCCGACCGAGATTCCGACGGCGGACTCCACCGAAACCTCCGGTTCGACGCTCCATCCCACGGGTGGATGGTCGGAGGACTTCTACAACAGCGGGTCGGGGTGGGTGCGCGACGCCGGGCGGGTCACCTATGAGGACAACTTCACCGCCGGCAGCGCCGTCCCGATCTATATCGCGAGCAAGGGGACGCGCGACATCCGTCTGAACCGGGGCAAGCCGACGGCCCGGCTCATCTGGCGGTACGTCGCGACGCTGCTCGGCGCCTGCGACAGCATCAACCCGGTCCGCGTCGACGACGCGTCGCAGCGGGAGAAGACCTGGAACCCGGGCGATTACGTGCCCTCGTACATCAGCGGCATGCCCAGCGCCAGCCAGGCGGACGTGGTCTCGCGGGGCGGGTGGGAGCGCGGCAAGTGGTCGCTCGAACTGCGGCGCCTGCTGCAGTCGCGCGACCGCGACGGCACGACCACGCGCGGCGCGCCCCATCTGGACGACATCGAGCTTCACAGCGGCCGCACGTACGGGATTCGGATCCGCATCTACAACGCGTCCAAGACGCGGAGCAGCGCGTCCCCGATTCTCCCCCTCTACATCAAGCCGAGAAGCTGAGCGCCATGGCCCGATCGACGCCACACCGAACGCTTCCGAGCGGCCGCGGCTCCGCCGTGGCCCTGGTTTCCATCCTTCTCCTTTCGCTCGCGCCGCTGATGGTCGCGCGCGCGGCGGCCGGCCAGGTGGCCGAGGCCTGGGTGCACGCGACCCCGATCGAAGCGCTGGGCATCTGGCAGTCGGCGCGCCTCACGGCCATGGGCGGACTCACGGTCTCGGCCGAGGACCGCTTCAGCCGGCTGAACGCCTACGAGTACGGCATGAACCCGGCCGGGCTCCTGGGGCTCCGCGACACCTCCTGGGCGGAGCAGGGATCCGAGTACCAGGATTTCGCCGACGCCTATTACGGCCAGAACCACAGCGCCGTCATCCGGAAGAGCGGGATCCGGGGCGCGGTGCAGCAGCAGAAATGGGCCCTCGGGCTGGACCTGATCTACGCGTCGCTGGACGCGAGCCGCCACGACATGATCGGAACGCCCGACAACAGCCGCTTCATCCGCGACTTCGACATTCCCTTCGCCAGCTCGTACCAGCCGATCACCGGCGACCGGACGATCGGCGCTCGGGTCGTCTATCCCGGCGCGGCGCTCACCTACGCCCGGAGAGCTCCGGTCCTCTCGTGGATCACGCTGGGTGGACGGATCGGATACCGCGAAGAGAGCGAGGACCGGCGCATCGCCGATCCCTACAATCTCGAGAACACGGCCCGCGCCACGGAGTACACCGCGGGCGCCGTCATCCGCCTCCCGCATGTCGGAAACGCCGTTCGCCTGGCAGGCTTCGGCCAGTACGTGAAGGACCAGGTGAAGGCCCGCAGCCAGTCGCCGCTCAACGACGACCTCTTCGACTGGGAGCGCCCCACCGTTGCCTATGGGGCCGAGCTCCTCATCGGAACCGGCCGCATCCGCGGCATCGTCGATGGACGGCATCGCTCCTACGACGGGGAGCAGGTGGCCCAGGTGAACTGGGCGCCGCAGTTCTTCATGAATCCGTTCCCCTCGACCACCGACACGCGGTACGTCTTCAAGAAGCGGTGGTCCTCGTTCCTCGCGGGATACCGTCACAACGAGGCGAGCACGCGGTGGATGGCGGCGCTCCCGTGGCTTCCCGCGCACCTGGGCGCCGAGTGGGGCTACTACCGCGAATACGAGTGGATCCGGCCGAACCCCGACGTGCTGCAGATGGCGCTCCCGATGGACGTGCGCCGGCTGGGCTACCGGGCCGCGGGCGGCTTCGCGCTCGACCTTCCGGACGGCGACGGCCAGATCGCGGTCGAGGTACACGCCACGCGCGACTTCCGGAACGACTTCCTCGGCGTGTTCCCGGACATCGCCTCGAGCGAGCGGAGCTATCACCTCGGCGCCGAGTACCGCGTCCTGCACTGGCTGCCGGTCCGGGCCGGCGTCGCGCTCCTGCGCACCGATCCCGACCGCCGCGACGCCATCGCGCCGTACAAGGGCATCCGCGCCTCGGTGGGCGCGGGGACCTACTGGCGGGCGCTGGGCGCCCAGATCGACGCGGCCTACGCCCACGAGCATTTCCATCACGAGCCGCTGGATCCTTCGCTGGAAATCGGCTCGGGCGACCAGGCCGTCCTGACCATCTCCCGACTCTTCTAGACGCTTCATGGACGAGCTCGTCCGCGAGGCGCTCGACACCGCGGTCGCGCGCGGCGCCGGCTATGCCGACGCGCGCCTGCTCGAGACCCACCGCGAAGACCTGATCGTCAAGGACGGCCGCCTGGCCGGCCTGGAGCAGACCGAATCCCGCGGCATCGGCGTGCGCGTCCTGGTGGATGGAGCGTGGGGCTACGCCGCCACCGACGCCACCAGCAAGGAGAGCGTGCAGGCGTGCGCCGCGCACGCGGTGGCGATCGGCCGGGCGAGCGCCCGCGTGCTGACGAATCCGGTGCGGCTCGCGCCCGAGCCCGCCCATCGCGCCGTCTGGACCTCTCCCTGCGTCGTCGATCCCTTCGCCGTGCCGCTCGACCGGAAGCTCGATCTCCTGCTCCGCATCGACGCGGCGCTCCGCGCCGTGAAAGGCGTCTCCATCGCCGAGGGGTTCCTCACGTTCGTCCGCCGCCGCCAGCGCTTCCTCTCCTCCGAGGGCGCCGACATCGACCAGACGGTCACGCGCTCCGGCGGCGGCTACGCGGCCACCGCGGTCTCGGGCAACGAAGTGCAGCGCCGCTCCTATCCCCAGGCCGAAGGACACCACCAGACGATGGGGTGGGAGTTCATCGAGTCGATCCCCTGGGTCGAAGAAGCGCCGCGCGTGGCGGAAGAGGCGGTCGCGCTCCTCGGGGCCGATCCCTGCCCGGCGGGGGAGTGGGACGTCGTGCTGGAGGGTTCCCAGCTCGCGCTGCAGATCCACGAGTCGGTCGGGCATCCTTCGGAGCTCGACCGGGTGCTGGGGATGGAGGCGAACTACGCGGGCGCCTCCTTCCTCACGCTCGACAAGCTGCGCACGCTCCGCTTCGGATCGCCGAAGGTGACGCTCGTCGCCGACGCCACCCTGCCGCACGGGCTCGCCACGTTCGGCTTCGACGACGAGGGGGTGGCGGCGCAGCGATGGCCGATCGTCCAGGAGGGGCTCTTCACCGGGTACCTCACCTCGCGCGAGCTGGCGCATCGGGTGGGGGAGGCACGCAGCCGCGGCTGCGTGCGCACCGACGGCTGGCACCACATCCCGATGATCCGGATGGTGAACCTGAGCCTCATGCCCGGCGCGGGCTCGCTCGAGGATCTGCTCGGCGACACCGACCGTGGGATCTACATGGAGACCAACCGCAGCTGGAGCATCGACCAGCTCCGCTACAACTTCCAGTTCAAGACCGAGATCGCGTGGGAGATCCGCCGCGGGAAGCGCGTGCGCATGCTGCGGAATCCCACCTACCAGGGGATCACGACGCAGTTCTGGAATTCCTGCGACTTCGTCTGCGGGGAGGAGGCGTGGCGCCCCTGGGGCGTCGTGAACTGCGGGAAGGGACAGCCGGGCCAGGTGGCCGACATGACCCACGGCGCGGCCCCCGCCCGCTTCCGGAAGGTGCGCGTCGGAGTCGGCTACGATGACTAGGGACGAGGCCCAGGACGTGCTCGGCCGGGCCCTCGCCGCCGCGAAAGGGCTCGAGATGGAGGCGGTGCTCGGCGGAGGCCGCTCCGAGCTCACCCGGTTCGCCAACAACGAGATCACCCAGAACGTCTCCGAGCGCCGCTACGTGCTCTCCGTGCGCGTGGCGCGCGGCCGGCGCACGGGACGCGCGACCGGAAACGACCTGAGCGACGACGGCATCGCGCGGCTGGTGCGCCGCGCGGACGACGCGGCGCGCCTCTCTCCCGAGATCGAGGATCTGCTCCCCCTCGCGGAGCCGCAAGAATACCAGAAGGTCGACGCGCTCGACCCGGCGACCGCCTCCCTCGGTCCCGACGCGCGCGCCGCGGCGGTGGAGCGCGCCGTGGCGCGGTGCCGGGACGCGGGGCTGGAAGCCGCCGGCATCTACGAAAGCGGGGCGGGCTCGATCGGGGAGTACGGAACCATCGCGCCGCTGGCCATCGCGAACACGAAGGGCCTCTTCGCGCACCACGACGGCACCGCGGCGCGCTTCACGATCTCGGCGATGGAGGGGGCCGCCTCCGGCTGGGCGTCCGGCGAGTCGCACGCGAGCCGCGACCTGGATCCCGACGCCATCGCGGGGCGCGCCGTCGAGAAAGCCGTCCGTTCGCGGAAGCCGGAGCGGTGGGAGCCGGGGCGCTACACCGTGGTGCTCGAGCCGGCCGCCGTCGCGGACCTTCTCACCGACACCGCCTGGCTCTCCTTCGGCGCGCTGCCGGTCCAGGAAGGGCGAAGCTTTCTGTCGGGGAAGATCGGCCAGCCGGTGCTGGGCGCGAACGTCACGATCCGCGACGACCCCTACCATCCGCTCCACCGCGGCATTCCTTTCGACGCCGAGGGGATTCCGGTCACCCCCGTGACCATCGTGGACAAGGGGGTGGCGAACAGCCCGGTCTACGATCGGCAGACGGCGGCCCGGGAGGGGAAGGCGTCCACGGGGCACGGACTCCCATATCCCAATCCGTTCGGCCCGATCACCGGCCACCTGGTGCTGGAGGGAGGCTCGGGAAGCGTGGACGATCTCGTGGCGCGGGTGGAACGCGGCCTCCTGGTCACCCGGGTCTGGTACACGAACGTCGTGGACACCATGACGGCGACCCTGACCGGCATGACCCGCGACGGGCTCTTCGCGATCGAGGGGGGGAGGATCCGGGGTGCGGTGCAGAACTTTCGCTTCAATCAGAGCGTGGTCCGGATGCTGAACGAGGTGGAGGCGCTCTCCGCGGTGGAGCGGGTGGGCGGCGTGGTCTGTCCGGGACTCCTCGTCCGGTCGTTCCACATGTCCAGCGGGACGGAATTTTGAGCTCGGGGCCGTCCGGCAGCGCGGAAATGTGAAATTACCCCTTGCGGGCCGCACGAACCTGAATATAATCCTGGCTTAGAGACGAGTTCCTTCCTGCCGGACGTCTCTGGAAATCCCCCCCCGCAACCATCGGCTTCGTTCCTTGCCGCCCCATGCGCCGGCCGTTTCGGCTTTCTGGGCGGAGGGGGCCGCCGGATGGGCTTCCCGAAGCCCCGAACACTCGAAATCCGAAGGGTTTTGCCTTGACGAGAACCGCTCAGGACGGCCTAGAATCAGCCACTTTGTCACGATTTCGAACCCGCCATGGAAAGGAGCGCATGAAGCCATGCCGAGCATGAGTTCCCGACGACGCGGGAGCGCCCGGGCGCTTCTGCCCCTGGTCGCCGCGTTGCTGTTCGCCGTCGCGCCGTCCGTCCTTCCCGCCCAATCGCTGGCGCAGACCGGAACCATCAGCGGAACCGTTACCGATGGCAGCGGCGGTCCCGTATCCGGCGTCTCCGTCATCATCCTCGGGAAGCAGATGGGTGGCTTCACGAATCCCGAAGGGAAGTTCACCATCGTTCGCGTTCCCGTGGGCACGTACACCGTCCGCGCGAATCAGATCGGATTCACGCGCGACGAAAAGACCGTCCAGGTGGACGCCAACCGCACGGCGGTCGTGAATCTGAAGATCGTCGAGTCCGCCATCAAGATCGGCGTCGTCGATGTGAAGGGCGACAAGAAGATGGCGATCAACAAGACCAGCTCCTCGACCAAGCAGGTCGTCACCTCCGAGGATCTGCACGCCCTCCCCGTGGACAGCTACAAGGACGCGATCGCCCTGAAGGCCGGAGTCATCAGCCAGGGCGGCGCGCTGCACTTCCGCGGCGGCCGTGAGGACGAGGTGCTCACCATCGTCAACGGCATCCCGAGCCGGAACCCGATGCGCGCCGAGGGCGTGGACCTCGGGCTCCTCGCCGTCTCTTCCAGCGAGCAGGTGCTCGGCGGGATGGACGCGCAGTACGGGAACGCCCTCTCCGGCGTCATCGCGCTCACCACGCGCGAGGGAGGCGACAAGTTCGGCGGCGAGGCGCGCTACTTCACCGACCGCTACGGCGAGCAGGACAAGTCGTTCAACGACTTCGAGCGGCTCAGCGTGGGCTTCGGCGGACCGTTCGTCTTCCCCAAGACCAACTACTACGTCTCCTTCGAGGGCACCTACAGCGACACGTATCTCCGGAATACTTCGGAGCACAAGGAGCACCGCTTCCTCGACTTCATCCGGATCGGCAACAAGCAGTCCAACGCGACCAACTTCTCGAGCAAGCTGACCTGGAAGGTGACCCCGAACCAGAAGATGAATCTCGAGGTGATCCGCAACGCCTCGCTCAGCAGCCGCTTCCACAATCGGTGGAATCGGAAGGGATTCGTGCAGCTGGTCGCGGACAGCACGGCGCCGACGGATGGAACGATCACGCAGCGGTACGGCACGTGGGCGTACTACCAGGTCGACTCCTCGTTCGTGCCGATGAACACCGCGGACCACCTGCCGATCACGACCGAGGACTATCAGCAGGTCGCGCTGACCTGGCGCAGCGTCATGAACAACGGCGCGATCTACAACCTGCGGGCCTCGCGGCAGGAATGGCAGTCGAAGCAGGACGTGCTGGGGCGGCAGCTCTGGGAGTACCAGGCGCAGCCCAACGCCTACTACGACCCGTTCAACCGACTGAACGGCGCCTACTACGTCACGAACGGCGACTACCCCTTCTACGAGAACCGCCAGACCACGACCTACACCATGAACGGCGACCTCTCGAAGAAGATCGGCCAGCACAACTTCATGGTCGGCGGCGATTTCAACTACAACGACCTGCAGTATCTGCTGACGCAGTTCCCGAACGTGCTCGACGCCAACGGCAATTACGGCGCGACGCGCGACCAGTTCCGGAACTTCAACCCCGAGGGCTCCTTCTACGCCCAGGATCGCTGGCAGTACGAGGGGATGGTCCTGAACGCGGGAGTGCGCTACGACAACTTCTCGGTGGGGAGCCAGGTCGATCGCAATCTCGTGACCCACCCGGTCAAGACCCAGATCAGCCCGCGCATCGGAATCGCCTATCCGATCTCCGACCGCGACGTGATGAGCTTCCACTACGGCCGCCTCTTCCAGGTGCCCGACCGGCTCTTCATCTATCAGGGCAAGAACATCTCGGCCGAGGCGCGCGGGAATCCGAATCTCGAGCCGCAGACCACCATCGCCTACCAGCTGGGCGTGCAGCACCTCTTCAGCAAGGAGATCTACGGGCAGTTCGGCGTCTATTTCAAAGACATCTTCGGCCTCCTGACCACGGTGCAGCAGGAGATTCCCGGCTTCTCGGTCACGGTGCCCACCTACGTGAACGGCGACTACGCCTCCTCGCGCGGCATCGAGGTGACCCTGATCAAGCAGCACAGCCACGGCTTCTCGGGCGAGCTCAACTACACCTACTCGAACTCGTCGGGCACGGCGTCGGACCCCAACCGGGCGCTCGCGTCGTCCGGAAACCTCCGCGACCAGTACAAGCCGACCTCCGAGCAGCCGCTCGACTGGGACCAGCGCCACAGCATCTCGGCCACGCTCC
>DASSLZ010000268.1:0-6940 GCA_035689165.1 Candidatus Eiseniibacteriota bacterium
GGAGCGTCTGGGCCATCCGGAATCGGAAGCGCACGATCCCGCTCCGGACCTGGCGCGGTTCGACTCGATCGCGGAGTGGGTGGCGGAGGTCACGGAGCGCTACCGGGAGTAACTCAGAACTTCGCGACGAGGGAAAGGCCGGTGGGAGCGATGCCGAGCCCGAGCGACGGCTTGACGCTCTCGGGCTCCGCGGCCGAAGGCGGGCGCTTCGAGGCCACGGCCAGCCCGATCGCCGTGCCGATGCCCGCGCCCACGACCACGTCCGACAGGTAGTGCTTCCGATCTTCCATCCGTCCGAGCGCCGTGCTCGTGGCGAGCGCGTAGGCGGGCAGGGCCGCCAGCCACCCGAACCGCCGCGCCAGCACGGGCGCCACCGCGAAGGCGGCCGCCGTGTGGCCGGAAGGGAAGGAGTAGGCGCCGCCGTTGGGACGCGTCCGGCGCACGGCGACCTTGAGCGCGGTCACCGCGATCCCGGCATAGGCGAGCGAGCGCGCCATCTCCGACCCGGCGCGGACCCAGTCGGGGTCCTTCTCCACCAGTCCCGTTCCCGTGAGCCCGAGGGTGACGCCGGCGAGCACGAGGCCGCTCCCGTAGATGTTGCCGACATCGGCGGGCGCGTCCACGGCGCCCCGGCCGAGGGCATGCTCCTCGGCGTCGGGATTCTCGACGAGGAGCGAGGCGGCCCCCAGCACCGCGGCGCCCGCCAGGATGTCGGCGGTCCGGCGGCTGGTCAGGCTCTTCACGTCCCGCGTCAGGAATGAGGCCTTCGCCGGAGCGGGGGCGAAGGGACCCGCCGCCAGGGAAACGAGAAGAACGACAAAGAGGAGGGAGACTCGGGACGGGTGCCTCGTGCGGAGGGGGCGCATGAAGTGCCCTGTCCTACCCCGTGGAGGGAGCGCCGGTTCCGGTCCAGAAGCGCCGCGCGGATGCCGATTCCTGTCGTCGAAGGCCGCGGGCTCCCTCCGCGCGCCGCCGGAGGGAGGAATCGATGAGCGATCCCGTATCGAGCCCGTCCTATCGCCCGATCGGCGAGGAGCCGAGCGGCGCCTCGGCACTGCTGCGCCACGTCCTGCCCCTCCTGCTCGTGGCCGTCGCCGCCGTCGGCTTCCTCGCGCCGCAGGTCCTGCGGCGCCTTCTGCCCGGAGTGGAGCCGTTCGCGGCGCGCACGGCCGCGATCGTCGGGCTCTTCCTCCTCGTCGCGATCACCGGCATTCGCGACGGCCGCCGGCGGCTCGCGGCGCGCCGCTCCGCGTTCGCCTCCTTCGCCGCGAGCGTCGGGGGGCGCGTCACGATGCGCCCGCTTGTCGCCGGCGCCCCGGCATGGGAAGCCGCCGAGCACGTGGAGTACGACGCCCAGGGTCGCCCGGCCATGCTCAGCGCCCTCCGCGGCAAGGAAGCCTCGTTCGCGTTCCGCCTCGCCGCCGACACAGCACTCCGCCGCGATTTCCAGTTTCAAGTCCTGCCGGGCGGGAGAGCGATGCGCTTCGTGCTCTCCAAGTCGTTCCTCCTTCCGGTGCTTTCGGTGGCGGTGAAGACTTCGGGAAGCGCCCGCGTGAGCGTACGGCGCGCGGCGGCCGGGGGAGCTTCCGGATCCCTGACGGATCCGGCGCAGCTCATCGAGCGCATGCGCTACCTGGCGGACGATGCCGTCACGACCGGAGACAGGGAGTTCGACCGCGCGTATCTCGTCAAGGCGAGCGACCGGGACGCGGGACGCGCGGTCGCGTCCGATCCCGGGTTCCGCGCCGCGATCGCGGCGCTCGCGGGCCGGGCGTCCACCTTCCAGGCCGGGCTTGAGTCGGAGTCGGCGGAAGGGCCGGCCCGGATCGTGATCGCCGCGACGGCCGACGCCTCGCCGGAGCTCTTCCTCGCCATGGACGGAGCGCTGCGCGCGACGGCCGTCGCGCTCGCGCGGGCCGGGATCGTCGATGGCGCGCGCGGCGTGGCCTAGCGGGGACTCCTCCGCTACCATCCCCCCATGACTTCGGACAGCGCCGCGCCGCGCGCGATCCGCCGCCTTCCGCTCGTCGTCCGGGACGCCGAAGCGGGACGGAACGCGGAGCGGTTCTTCGTCGCGGCCATCGCGACCCTCCTCGGATTGCGGGCGCTGCTCGCCGCCACCGGCTACCCGCAGATCGGCGGGCGCCACCTCCACATCGCGCACATGCTGTGGGGCGGCCTGGTGCTCACCGCCGCACTCCTCCTCGTTCTGGTCTCGATCGGACGGCGCACGCGTCCGGCCGCCGCCTTCCTGGGCGGCGTGGGATTCGGGCTCTTCATCGACGAGCTGGGGAAGTTCCTGACGCGCGACAGTGACTATTTCTATCGCCCTGCCATATCAATCATTTACTTCGTATTTCTCACGTTATTTCTAGGGATGCGCGCGCTGCTGGCGCGGCGCCAGCTGACCGAGGACGAATGTCTGGCCAACGCCATCACGCTGATCAAGGACATGGCGCTGGAAGATCTCGATCCCGACGAGAAGGCGCAGGCCGCGACGCTGCTCGGCCGGTGTGATCCCCAAGACGCGCGCGTGATCGCCGTCCGTGGCTTCCTCGACCGGCTGAACACGGTTCCCGCCCCGCCGCCCGGCCTGCTCGAGCGGGCGCGGCATCGGCTCCAGCCTCGGGTGGAGCGGATTCTCACGCAGCCGCGCTTTCCCCGCGCCCTCGCGGGGATCCTGTTCGCGCTCGCGGTCTCGGGATTGGCGTGGGCTTTCTCCACCGCGCGCGGGCTGCCCATGACCGGCCGGCCCGCGGCGCAGACCCATCTCGACATCGGGTTCGCGAGCTGGGGGGAGATCGCCTCGAACGGGATCGCGTGCGTGCTGATGATGGCGGGGATCGTGCGGCTCTTCGGAAACCGGAACGCGGCGTACCGGCTCTTTCGACGCTCGGTCCGCGTGACCGTGTTCGTGACGCAGTTCTTCGTCTTCTACCACGCGCAGATGGCGGGCGTGGTGTGGCTGGGGCTCAACGTCGTCGCGCTCGGTGTGCTGGACTACCTGATCGCGCGCGAGGAGAAGGCGCCCGCCGTCCTCGCGGCGCGGCGGCAGGCTCAGGCTTCGACGGCGACCGACCCGGCCTGATCGCCGCTCTTGTGCCCCCGCAGGAGGAACGCGAGCGGCACGGCGGCAAGGGAGAGAATCGCGACGAGCAGGAACGCCGATCTCGCGGGAACGCAGGGGAACACCGCCAAGGGTGAAGTCCGATTCTACAAGGTGGAGGCAGGCGTTCGGGTCCTCGCCCGCGTGGAGGGACTGACGCCCGGCAAGCACGGCTTCCACATCCACGAGAAAGGGGACTGCACCGCGCCCGACGCGTCGTCGGCGGGGGGGCACTTCAACCCCAACAACGGGCCGCATGGCGCACCCACCGCCGACCGATCAGCGCGTCACGCCGGCGACCTTGGCAACCTCGAGGCCGGGCCCGACGGCAAGGCGCGCTACGACCGCGTCGACACCGTTCTCGATTTCGCTCAACTCGCCGGCCTCTCCGTGCTGGTTCACGCCGGTGAGGACGACCTCACGTCCCAGCCCGCTGGCAATTCGGGCGCGCGCGTCGCGTGCGGTGTGTTCCGGATGAAGTGATCGCGCCGTGGTCGGGCGATCGCTCCGGGGACGAAGCGCTACGGAAGCGCCTCCACGAACGCACGGGCCGCGGGCGGATTCGCGGGCGCCGCGTGCTCCCGGAGGATCTTCCTCGAGTCCGCCGAGGGGCCGTAGAACCGGCGCGTGGCCTTCTCGTCGGGGGCGACCCGCGCCCCTTCCAGCGAGATCCCCGCGAAGAGCCCTTTCGATCGCGCGTAGGAATAGATCTCGGCGTCCAGCTTGAGATCGGTGGAGGCCTCGGCGGTCCGGCCCACCGGCCCCGCCGCCAGCCCCGCCTTGCCGCCGAGCGTGAACTTGCTCTCCATCAAGGAGCGGGCGCTCTTGTCGGTCATGAAGAAGAGCACGACGTCGGCCTTCTCCACCCCGATCTGGAACCCGAAGCTGCCCCCCTTCACCGTGAGGAAGATCGGGGGACCCCAGTGTCCCGAGGCGTCCCGGCAGCTCATCACCCCCTTGCCGACGCGCGCGCCCCAGCCCAGCGCTCCCTTCACCATGCCGGGGAAGACGGCGACGCAGCGTGCGCGCTCCATCAGCGGGCGGGGGATGTTCTCGTCCTTCATGTCGCGGATCTCCTGGAAGGCGACGCGGGCCCTGTCGAGGCGCTCGGCTTCGTCGTTCTCGACGGGATCGGCGGCGCGCGCGGAGGGCGCAAGAGCGGCGACGCCGAACAGGATTGCGGCGGCGAATCGGATCAGCTTGGGGTGCATCGTGGCCTCCATGGCTCGGGGTATCGGTCGCTTCATGCTGCCCATTAACTGTAGTCCACGCCGGTCCCGATCGCGCTACCCTACGTGCGTGCGACGAGCCCGAGAACAGCGACCGTGACCGACCCTCAGGCGACGCGCCTCTATCTCGCCCGGCACGGCGCCACGCCGCTGACGGCCGAGGACCGCTTCTCCGGAGACGAGGGCGTCGAGCTCTCGGACGAGGGCCGCCGGCAGGCGTCGCTCCTGGGCGAGCGCCTTCGCGGCGAGGGGATCGCGGCCGTCTACGCGAGTCCGCTGTCGCGCGCCATGGACACGGCGCGCCTCGCCTGCGCCGCGTGCGGCGAAGCGGGCCTCCGGCCGCTGGCGCGCGACGGCCTGCGGGAGATCCGGCACGGACACTGGGAAGGGAAAAGCCGCACCGAGGTGGAGGCGCGCTTCGGGAGCGAGTATGCGGCCTGGGAGGCCGATCCCTTCACCTTCGCGCCGGAGGGAGGGGAGTCGGGCGTCCAGGTGCTCGCGCGGGCGCTGCCGGTGATCCGGGAGATCGTCACGCGCCACGAAGGAGCGCGCGTCCTCGTGGTGTCGCACAAGGCGACCATCCGCCTCGTGCTCTCCAGCCTGCTCGGGATCGACGCGCGCGGATACCGCGACCGCCTGGATCAGGCGCCGGCCGCGCTCAACGTGCTCGACTTCAAGGGCCCCGTCCGCGCCCGCCTCATGCTCTTCAACGACACGTCCCACTACGCCAGCCGGCCGCGCGTGCCGGAGCGGAACCTCTCGAAGTGGTGGGACCGGGAGCGGGCGGAGTAGGTCAGCGCTTCGCGAAGGCGATCGCGAGCAGGATCCATCCCACGAGATAGCAGAGGCCGCCCAGCGGCGTGACGGCGCCCCAGAGGCGGACGCCGCTCAGCGCGAGCGCATAGAGACTTCCCGCGAAGATCACCTGGCCCAGCACCAAGAGCCAGCCGGCCGCGGTCAGAGCGCCGGACGCGGCGCGGTCCAGCGCGAGCGCGACCGCGATCAGGGCCAGCGCGTGGATCAGCTGGTAGCGCGCGCCCGTCTCGAAGACCTGGAGCCGATCCGGCGGAAGCGTGTCGCGGAGGGCGTGCGCGCCGAAGGCGCCGGCCGCCACGCCCAGGAAGCCGAAGACGGCGCCCAGGACGCCGAAGAGCGCGGGAGACTTCATCGCGCGCCGGAAGAAGGCGGATCGGCCGCGCCGGAGGTCGCTCCTGGGAGGCCTCCCAGCCGCCACATCCGCTCCAGCCGGTCCGCCTCGTCGCGGCGGAGCCAGGGATCCTCGGAGAGGACCTTCCAGGCCGCGGCGAAGTGCGGACCCGCCCCCGATTCGTCGCCGCGCGCGAGGAGGATTTCGCCGATCTCCTCGTGGACGTAGCCGTCGGGCGCGTGGGCTTCGTTCTCGGCGAGCAGCCGCCGCTGGATCGCGAGCGCCTCGTCCAGCCTTCCTAGCGATCGGAGCGCCCGCGCCACGCACCACCGCCCGACGCGGATGAGTCCCGGCTTCCCCTCGGCCTCGCGCGCGGCGAGAGCCCTCTGGAAGAGCCCGAGCGCGCGCTCCGCGTCGCCCGCGTCGTGCCAGGTCCAGCCGAGGTTGTTGTAGAGGGAGCCGAGCCAGCGGCGCGCCTTGGGGTCGTTCGACGCCTCGGCGTAGGCGATCGCTTTCTCGTTCCACGCGACCGAGGCGTCGCCGCGTTCGACGATGCCGAGCATGTGGGCGGCGTCCACCGCCAGCCCGCCGGCTCCCGTTTCACGCGCCAGATCCCAGGCCTCGAGGAAGAAGGGCTTCGATTCCTCGCCCCGCTTGGACGAGTTGAGGACGCGTCCGCGTTCGAGGAGCAGGCGCACGCGCGCCGCCGGGGTCTCGGCGGTGATCATCGCCTCGGCCTCGTCCAGGGTCTTCGAGGCGTGATCGAACTTCATCTGCAGTCCTTCGGCCCGCGCCACCTGGGTGAGCAGCTGAGCCAGGTAGTCGGGATCGCCCGAGGCGCGCGCCAGGGGCAGGAGCGCCGCGAACGCGGCTTCGGACGCGTCGGGATGGTCGAAGTCCCAGACCGAGTCGATATCGGGCAACGGCGCGGAACGGGTCATGGCGTCTCCTCGCGCAGCCGCGCCACGTGCTCGCGGTAGCTCGCGCGCGCGGCGATGAAGTCCTCGTGGGCCAGGTCCAGCTCCTTCACGATGCGGCGGATCTCGTTCTCCTCGACGCCCGAGACGTTCTCGTCCGCCGCCGAGACCGCGAAAAGGCACTCGAGCACTTCGCGCTTCTGCTCGGCGGTGGCGGTCTTCGCGAAATCGCGGGTGATCGAGTAGCTGTCGGTGGCGCCGAACAGGCGGTGCTGCACCTTGGCGATCTCGACGACGAGCACCGCCTCGTCCTCCTCCAGTCCGCCCAGCGACTGGACCAGGCGCTCCATCGCGCGCGTCTCCATCTCGGTCACTTCGAGATCGGCGTTCGCGACGCGGCCCAGCACGTACGCGAACCGGGCGATGTAGCGCGCCCGCTCGGGGTCGAGGCGCTCGAGCCGCTCGACGACGCCGCGCATCGCCTCGGCCGAGGAGGCGAACGTGCCGGGGCCTTGATCCTCCGGCCCGCGCTCCACTCCGA
>DASSLZ010000269.1:0-4101 GCA_035689165.1 Candidatus Eiseniibacteriota bacterium
TCCTGCGTCAGCAGCGACCGGAAGTGGTCCCAATAGTCGGGCCCCGTCAGTGTCTTGTAGCGCTCGCCCTCGTTGCCGGCGATGACCTCGTGGATGTCGACCACGCTCCCCATCCCCTCCATGTCCGGGACGAGGAACACCCGGAATCCCGGCTCCTGCGGGATGGTCTTGTCGCGAAAGGGGGCGGACGACGGTCGTGTCTGGGCGTGAAGGGCGGTCGCGAGACCGAGGAGAGCACACGCGGCGGCAAGTCGCATCGTGGACCTTGGGCAGTGGGCGTCGATGGGGAGGTCGGTACATCCTAGAGTAACGAAGTGTCGGCACAGACTCTAGGCGCACGTCAGGGGGCCGACGGCGTGCCCGGTCAGCCCCCCAGGACCAGCAAGCGGAGCTCGGTCATCTCTTCGATCGCCCAGCGCACCCCTTCCCGTCCCTGGCCAGAAGCTTTGACGCCGCCATAAGGTGCGTGGTCCATCCGGAAGCCCGGCACGTCGTTCACCACCAGGCCCCCGACCTCGACGCGCTCGTATGCCCGGAGGATCGATCGCATGTCGTGGGTGAACAGGCCGGCCTGGATTCCGTACGCGGAGTCGTTCACGCGGGCGATGGCGGCGTCGAGATCGGTGTAGGGCCGCACCGTGGTAACCGGGGCGAAGATCTCCTCGCGGTTGACCAGCATGGCGTCCGTCGTATCCAGGAGCACGGCGGGCGAGAACATGGTGCCTTCGCGTTGGCCGCCGACCGCCACCCGCGCCCCGGCCGCAACCGCCTGGGCGACCCACCCCGCCGCCCGCTCGGCGCTCGCGGCATCGATCATCGGCCCCACGTCCGTGGTCGGCGAGAGCGGATCGCCGGTGCGGAGCGCGCCGACCGCGGTGACAAAGCGCTCGACGAATTGCGCATAGATCGATGCGTGCACCAGAATCCGCTGAGTGGAGATGCACGACTGCCCGGCGTAGGTGTATCCGCCGGCCACGCAACGCGCCACGGCGTGCGCCAGGTCGGCGTCGGGTTCGACGATCACCGCGGCGTTGCCGCCGAGCTCCAGCACCACGCGCCGGGTGGGCGCGCGCGCCCGGATGGCCCACCCCGCTCGAGCCGAGCCGGTGAAGCTGATCATCCGCACGCGCGGGTCGTCGATCAGCGGTGCGGCATCGTCGTTGGTGCAGAGCAAGACCGCGAGCGCGCCTGCGGGATAGCCGCAGTCCCGAACGATCTCGCCGAGCCGGAGCGCCGCGAGTGGATCCTGCGGCGGCACCTTGAGCACCATCGTCGCCCCGCAGGCGATCGCTGGCGCGAGTTTATGGGCCGCGAGCAGCACGGGGAAGTTGAACGGGATGATGGCGGTGATCGGGGCGAGCGGGAACCGGCGGGTCAGGCCCCAGCGATGCTCACCGTGCGGCTGGAGGTCCATCGGGATGACCTCGCCGCCCATCCGTTTCGCCTCCTCGGCGCCCTGTTGAAACACAAACGCGGCTCGGTCCAGCTCGGCGCGCGCGAGCGCCACCGGCTTGCCGGCCTCGGCGGCGAGGAGGGCTGCCAGATCGTCGCGCTGCTCGAGCAGGCCCGCTCGTATGCGCTCGAGCGCGGCGGCGCGGGCGTGTGAGGGGAGCGTCGCCGCGGCCGGGGCCGCGGCGACGGCGGCATCCAGGGCGGCCATGACGTCGCCACGGCCCGCGAGTGCGGCCCGGGCGATCGGGGCGCCGGAAAAGGGATTTCGGATCTCGACGGTGTTCAGGCCGGAGCGGAGCTCGCCGGCCGCGAGGAAGGGATGGATCCGGAGCTCGTGAGCCGTGGTCGTCATGGCCTCAGCCGGGAAGGCGCCGGAGACGCGTGAGCGCCCGGTCGAGCGCGGCCGCAAACGCCTGTTTCGCCCGGGCGTCGAACGGGGGCGGTCCGCCGGTGACCATCCCGGCCAGGCGGGCCTGCTCCATGAAATCGCGCACCGACAGCCGTTCGCCGACCGTCGACGCCGTGTGCTCCTCACCCCGAGGGTCGAGCACCGCGATGCCCCTGGGCACGAGCTCGGCTGCGAGCGGGACGTCCTGGGTCACGACGAGATCACCCGGGCGCGCATGAGTTGCGATGTACTGATCGGCCACGTCTGCGCCTCCGTCCACCCACACGGCGCGGACGAGCGGGTTGCCGGGCGGCGTCTGGAGCCGCTGGTTGGCGACGAGCACGGTGTCGATCGCGAGGCGCTTGGAGGCCCGGAACACGAGCTCCTTCACGTCTCGCGGCGCCGCATCGGCGTCGATCCAGATGACCACCGCGCCTCCTCCGAAGAACTCCTAGCGCGGCGGATCGACCCGGCGCGCCTCCTGCGCCTGCGCCAGCAGGCGCTCGGCGAAATCGACGCGCTCCTGCGTCTCGCTCAGCTCCCGCCGCACGTCGCCCATGTCCGCTTCGAGCGCCGACAACCGGGCGTCTCCCTCCAGCGCTCCGGTGCTGGCGTCCGTCCCCGAATGCAGGCGCTGGGCCCAGAGGCCGAAGGCAAGGCCAAGCGCGGCGTGAATGCCGGCGTGCCACGGCTCGGCGGCTCCGGCGGCCAGGCCGACGCCCACCAGGTTGAGGCCGCTCAGGACGATGGCAATCGGGCGCCAGATCGCGGGTTTGAACGTCATCGCGAGCTCCGGTCGAGGGAAACGTAGTGCTTGAAGAGAGCCACGCCAGCGTGTGTGTCGTACGTCGGATCGGCCGCACCGGTGTCAGGCCGAGCTGGAAGGGGCCTTCACCAGGCGATGCCGTAGTCGTCTCCGTGGTTGCTCGACGCGCCCCACATGGTCTGGTGCAGGCGATCGAACAGGATGCCGTTTATCGGTCCGGACGTGCGCTCCTCAAAGTCCAAGGTATAGCCCATGCCCTGGAGCGCGGTCCGCACGCGGTCGGGCGTCGAGGTCGCGACCAACAGTCGCCCGGGCCGGGCTTCGTGCTCGCCGAAGGACGATCGCATCTGCTCGCTGTTGATGTTCGGCGCCTCCGCGGCCTGCTGTGGCGTCATGCCGAACTCGACGATGTTCAGGAAGAACTGAAGCAGGTTCTGGTCCTGGGTGTCGCCGCCCTGCACCGCGAACGCCAGGTAGGGAGCGCCGTCCTTGAGTGCCAGGGTCGGCGTGAGCGTCACCCGTGGCTGCTTGCCCGGCGCGATGACATTGTACGGGCCATCCTCCTCACGCGTGACGAAGCTCTGCGCCCGCTGGCTCAGCCCCACGCCGGTGCGGCCCGCGATCACGGCCGGCACCCAGCCGCCGCTCGGCGTGATCGACACGACCCACCCGGCCTCGTCGGCGGCCTCGATGGACGTGGTGCCGGCGTGGAACTGCGCGGAAAACGCCGAGTCGGACAGTAGCGATGAGCTCGGCGTGGCCGGCCGGTCCTGCTGGCCGCTTCGCTTCATCGTGTCGGGCGCGGGCACGACGCTCCAGCGGGCGAGCAGATCGGCGAAAGGATTGCTGCCGCCCTGGTACGGATAGGGGTCCCCGGGCTTGATGGCCGGGTCGTTCCGGGCCGGATCGATCGTGCCGAACCGCGCGCGGGCGTATTCCTTGGACAGCAGTCCCTGAACCGGTTCCTCCGGCGGGAACGTCGGATCGCCGTAGTAGAAATCGCGGTCGGCGAAGGCGAGGCTCATCGTCTGATACAGGGTGTGAATGTATCGGGGCGAGTTGTAGCCCATTGCCTTGAGGTCGGCGTTCTCGAGAATGTTGAGCGCCTGCAGCATCGCCGGCCCCTGCTGCCAGATGGGGAGCTTGTAGACCGTGATCCCCTTGTAGGTCGTGCTGAGGGGGGTCTCGATGCGAACCTTCCAGCGCGCCAGATCCTCGAGCGCCAGGATTCCCCCCTCTTCCTTCACGCCTCGCACGAGCTCCCGCGCGATGTCGCCGCGATAGAACCGGTCGTACGCGGCGTAGATCGCCTCCCGCCTGCTCTTCCCCGCCCTGAGCGCCGCGCGCTCGGCTGCCACGAGCTTCCGCAGCGTCGCCGCCAGGTCGCGCTGGACGAACAGCTCTCCGGCCTGAGGCGCCTCACGCGCCTGCCCGAGGTGCGGGAGCATCACTCCGCGGGAGTAGCGCCACTGTTTGAGACGATCCTTGTTGCGCT
>DASSLZ010000270.1:0-4222 GCA_035689165.1 Candidatus Eiseniibacteriota bacterium
TGTTACTTCGTCCTGATCCCGGCATTCTCCCCGTCCCTCGAACATCGGCCGAATCCGACCATTTCTACAGTGAATAAACCGAGTCCCGCCTCCCCCCGAAAACCGCATCCCCTTTCCGGCCATGGTGATCTCCTGATCGGAGCCCACATGAGCGTGGCCGGCGGCCTGCTGACGGGAATCGAGCGCGCGCTCAAGCTACGGATTCGGGCGATGCAAATCTTCACCAAAAACGCAAGCCGCTGGCAGGCCGACCCGCTGCACGAAGAGAACGCGCTCGCGTTCCGGAACGCCTGGCAGGCGAGCGGGCTGGCGCCGGTCGCGGCGCACGGCTCCTATCTCATCAACCTGGCCTCTCCAAATCCCGAGCTCCGCCGGAAGTCGGTCCTGGCCTATGCGGACGAGCTGCGGCGCGCCGAATCGCTCGGCGTGCGCTGGCTGGTCACCCATCCCGGGGCCCACATGGGTAGCGGCGAGGCCGCGGGATGCGCGCGGATCGCCGAATCGCTGGACGCCGCCCGGACTCTGGCCCCCGCGCCCTCGGTCGCGACGCTTCTCGAAACGGTGGCGGGCCAGGGGACGACCCTCGGCCGGCGCTTCGAGGAGCTGGCCCGGATCCGGAGCGCCGTCGCGCGCCCCGACCTCGTCCAGGTCTGCTTCGACACCTGCCACGTGCACGCCGCCGGCTACGACCTGGTCACCGAACGCGGCTGCGCGGCCACCTTCGCCGAATTCAACGCAGTGCTGGGATTGGAATCGCTGCGCCTCTTCCACGTCAACGATTCGAAGAACGAGCGGGGAAGCCGGGTGGACCGGCACGAGCATCTGGGGCGCGGACGGCTGGGACCCGAGCCGTTCGCGCGGATCCTGCGCGATCCGCGCTTTCACGGGACGCCGAAAGTGCTGGAGACGCCCAAGGGGAAGGATGGCGTCGTGATGGATCGAAGGAATCTGGCGTTCCTGCGCCGGCTGGCTGGAGAACCGGACGCGAAGGGATCGAATGGAAGAACCGGAGCGGAACCGCCGCGGGGAGTCGGCGATTCTTAGTAGCTCCGGTCCTCTTCTTCCTCGTCCTCTTCTTCTTCCTCTTCGTCGGAGCCCGTCAGGCCGCGCTCTTCTTCATATTCCAGCATGAAGTATTCGCGGAACGGATCGACGAGATCGTTGAACACCTTGTGGGGCGAGGCGACACCGTACTCCCGCAGCTTGTCGCAGATCTCCCCGATCAGGGCATCCATGCGAGCCGAGAGATTGGTCTCCGCGATGAGACGTTCGACGATGTCCTTGTCCTGGTCGTTCGCGCTCATGGCTGTCGCCCCCTTGTTTCGAGAATGGGGTCACCGGGGAGCATGGAAGGTGGTCCCGGATCGGCCTCGATTATATCAAACCCTGTGCCGTCGCGCAGGTTCTCGAATCGGCTCCCCAGGCCGATTTTTCGGGTGCCGCCTAACCCCTTCCCGCTTGACAGGGTAGCGGGCAGCCCGGAGCATCCGACGCCGTGACCGACGCCTCCGAGCCGCCTC
The DNA here is from genome assembly GCA_035689165.1 of Candidatus Eiseniibacteriota bacterium. Lineage (GTDB taxonomy): Bacteria > Eisenbacteria > RBG-16-71-46 > SZUA-252 > SZUA-252 > DASQJL01. The sequence continues at coordinate 1,521 of DASSLZ010000270.1, forward strand.
CCGCCCCCGCCGCCGCAGCACCGGCCATTCCCCCCGCGTCCGGTGCCGCTTCCGGCACCCGGGACCGCGGCATGGCCCGCGCGGCCGGGGTGATCTCCGCCGCCACCTTCCTGAGCCGCATCCTGGGCCTGGTGCGCGAGCAGGTCTTCGCGGCGCAGTTCGGGGCCGGGTTCGCGGTGGACGCCTTCCAGGTGGCCTTCCGGGTGCCCAACCTCCTCCGGGACCTCTTTGCCGAGGGGGCGATGAGCGCCGCCTTCGTCCCCACCCTGACCCGCGCGGAGAAGGAGGGGGGTACCGAGGCCGCGATGCGGCTCGCGAACCTGGTCGTCAACTTCCTCCTGGTCGTCATCTCCGCCCTCTGCCTGATCGGGATCCTGGCGGCCCCCTGGATCGTGAAGACGATGGCGCCGGGCTTCGCGGCCGTGCCCGGGAAGCTCGAGCTGACCACCCTCATGACCCGGATCATGACCCCGTTCCTGCTGCTCGTCTCGCTGGCCGCGGCGGTGATGGGCGTGCTGAACACGCGCAGGGTCTTCTTCCTCCCGGCCGTGGCGCCGACGATGCTGAACCTGGCGCTGATCCTGGCCGGCTTCATCATCGCCCCCTACATGCCGCGCTTCGGCCTGGAGCCGATCGTCGGGATGGCGTTCGGCGCCGTGCTGGGCGGGTTGGGGCAACTGCTGATCCAGGTGCCCGCGCTGCGGGCGCACGGATACCGGTGGAAGCCGCAGATCTCCTTCCGCGACCCCGGCGTGCTCCGCATGGTGACCCTGATGGCCCCCGCTTCCATCGGGATCGCGGCCGCCCAGATCAACATCTTCACGAGCACCTTCCTCGCCTCGATGCTGGTCCAGGGAAGCGTCTCCTGGCTCAACTACGCCTACCGTCTCATGCAGCTCCCGATCGGCCTCTTCGGCGTGGCGATCGCCACGGTCACGCTGGCCGAGGTCTCGCGGCACGCCGCGGCCGGGAACATGCGCGACCTGAAAGAGACCCTCTCCTTCTCGCTCCGGCTGGTGCTCCTGCTCACGCTGCCCGCGACGCTCCTCCTGATCGCGCTCGCGCGGCCGATCATCGCACTCCTCTACCAGCACGGCCGCTTCGACGCCGCGGACACCGTCGAGACCGCGCGCGCCCTCTGGGCCTACGCGGTGGGGCTGGCCGCCTTCTCCGCCGTGCGCGTGATGGTGCCGGCCTTCTATTCGCTGGGCATGGCGCGCATCCCGGTCATGATCTCCATGAGCACGATCGGCACGACGGTGCTCCTCTACTTCCCGCTCATGCACTTCTTCCAGCACACGGGGCTCGCGCTGGCGGTGTCGATCGGCTCGATCCTCAACTTCACCGCCCTCTTCTGGATGCTGCGGCGGAAGATCGGCGGGCTGGGCGGGCGGAAGATGCTGGCCTCGGGCCTGCGCATCCTGGCCGCGGCCGTCGGCTCGGCCGCGGCGGCCGCCGCGACGGCGCGCGGCCTGGAGAGGCTCGTGGGACTGCACGGCGTGGCGGCGCGAGTGATCGTCGTGGGCGGCGCGCTGGCGGTGGCGACCGGGATCTACGTGGGACTCTGCCTCCTCCTTCGGGTCGAGGAATTGAAGCCGCTCCTGGGCTTCGCGTCGCGGCTGGCCGGCAAGCGGAGCGCGTGACGCCCCGGGTCGTCTGCCTGGACGTGGACGGCACGCTCACCGACGGCGTGCGGGGAGCCGTGCTTCCCGGAGCGGTCGAGGCGGTGCGCCGGCTGCGAGGGCGCCTCCCGGTGCGGCTGGTCACGAACACGACCAGCGTGCCCCACGCCGTGCTGGCCGAGACCCTCATGGGCCAGGATCTCCTCGATGCACCCGAGCATCTCTGGACTCCGGTTCTCGTCGCCCGCCAGGAGCTCCCGGCACGCGGCCATGACGCGGGGATCCTGATCGCCGATCCCTGGCAGCGAGGGGAGTACTCCTGGTTCCGTGAGGACGCCGCCGGTCCCGCCGTGCTCCTCGCCACCGAGGCGCACGAATGGACCGTGGGCGCGCTCCAGCCGGCGTTCCGCCGCCTGCTCGAGGGAGCCGCGTTCTATGCCCTCACCCGGAACCGGTATTTCCGGAAGGAGGGCGTACTCGTGACGGACGTCGGGGGCGTGTCGGCGCTGCTCGCCTACACCGCCGGCCGTCCGGCGGAGACGCTGGGCAAGCCCTCGCGGCTCCTGTTCGAGGCGGTGGCCCGCCACGCGGGCGCGACCCTGCCCGAGATGGTCATGGTGGGCGACGATGCCGAGTTCGACGTGGCGATGCCCATCCGGCTGGGTCTCTCGGGCATTCTGCTGCGCACCGGGAAATACCGCGTGGGCGACGAGGCGCGCGTCGACCCGCGACCGACAGCCGTGATCGCCTCGATCGCCGATCTGCCGGAGCGGCTCCAGCTCTAGGCCGACTCGGGGGTGAGGCCCGACTCGGGGGCTGTCCGCGTGAGGCGCGGCGCCGCCGAGACCATCTTGATCAGCTCGCCGGGGTCGCCGGGCTTGACCAAGTGGCCGTCGAAGCCGGCCTGGCGCGAACGCTGCCGGTCCTCCTCCTGCCCGTACCCCGTGAGCGCCACGATCAAGGCGTTCTCGTGCCCGGTGCGCCGGAGCTCGCGGCAGACTTCGTAGCCGTCCATTCCCGGAAGTCCGATGTCCAGAAGCACGACGCGGGGCCGCTCCTGGTTCGCGATGGAGAGCGCGG
>DASSLZ010000271.1:0-10166 GCA_035689165.1 Candidatus Eiseniibacteriota bacterium
TGAGGAAATCGGTCCAGAACGGCGCCGTGAACTGCTGCGCCCACACGGTGGGCTCGACGCCGAAGAGCGCCACGTCCCCGCGGTAGAGCGCCCGGGTGATGTCGGGAAAGCCGTAGAAGCGGATCAGGTCGTGAAGACTCGCGTAGATGCTGCCGCAGAAGAGAAACGGCAGGGAGTCGCGCGCGAGCTCCCAGCGCGGCTTGGTCCGCACGACCCACAGCGTGAGCGCCACCGTCGCGACCAGCGCGAGCAGCCGCGCGGCGGCGCTCGGGTAGCCCGCCGCCGCCGGGTCGACCGGATACGCCGCGAGGTTCGCGGACACGCCGGCCAGCGCGACCGCGACCGGAACGAAGAGGATCATCGTCATCACCTCTTCGGGCCGCATCGTGAAGATCAGGCGCCGGAACCGCCCGGCCCGCGCCCCGTCGCCATGGCGGCGCTCCGGCCGCTTGGCGCGCGGCAGGTTCCGGACGGTGGCCCTCACGCCGTGCCCGCCGGTGCCGGCGCGCGCTCCTCCGCTTTCGGTCCCGCCTCGCCGGCGGCCGTGGCCGGGGCCAGCTTGAGCCGCGCATCCAGCGCCACCGCGGGCGCCTCGCCCGGAAAGGCGAGCACCGGGTTCAAGTCCAGCTCTCCGATCTCGGGGTTCTCCAGGGCGAGCAGCGAGACCCGGTGCAGGACATCCCGCAGCGAGGCCTGGTTCACGGGCGGAGCGCCGCGATAGCCCTCGAGCAGCTGGAAGCCGCGGATCTCGCGCAGCATCTCATCGGCGTCGGTGTCGGTCAGCGGGGCCACCCGCAGCGACACGTCGCGCAGCAGCTCGACCGTGACGCCGCCCAGGCCGAACAGGACGACGGGGCCGAAGGAGGGGTCGCGCGTCATGCCGACGATCGTCTCCACGCCGCCGTCCACCATCCGCTCCACGGTGACGCCTTCGAAGCGCGCCTTGGGGTCGTGGTTGCGAAGCGCCTTGGCGATGTCGTCGAACGCGCGGGCCGCGTCTTCCTCGCTCTGGATCCGGAGCTTCACGCCCCCCACGTCGCTCTTGTGGACCACGTCCGGCGAGCGGAGCTTGAGCGCCGCCGGGAAGCCGACCGCCTTCGCCATCACCGCGGCCTCGCCGCGCGTCGCGGCGACGCGGAGCGGGTTCGTGCGGATCCCGTAGGCCTGGAGCAGGTCGGCCAGGAGGGGCGCGGACATCCAGGTGCCGGCGTCGGACGCCTCGATCGCGGCGCGCGCCTGGGCGCGATCCACCCCCGAGAGCGTGGGCACGACTCCGGCCCGCGCGCGGCGCCACTGCCCGTAGCGTGCGACGCGCGCCAGCGTGCGCGCCGCCGCCTCGGGGAAGCTGTACGACGGGATGTGGCCTTCGTTCAACGAGACGAGGCTCTCCGGCACGCCGTGGGATCCCATGAAGCAGGAGAGCACCGGCTTCGGGCTTCCCGCCGCTCCCGCGAGGATCGCGCGGGCCACGTCCTGCGCGCCGGTCACGAGGGGCGGGACGAAGATCACGATCACCGCGTCCACGTTCTTGTCCGCCACCAGAAGCCGGAGCGCTTTCTCGAACGACTCGGCGACGGCCGAAGCGATCATGTCGACCGGGTTTCGCGTGCTCGCCTCGGGAGGCAGGAACGCCTTCAGCCCCTTCACCGTTTTGGCATCGAGCGCGGGAAGCTGGAGGCCCGCGCTCTCGCAGGCGTCGGCGGCCATGATCCCCGGACCGCCCGCGTTCGTGAGGATGGCCACGCGCGGTCCCGTCGGGATCGGCTGCGAGCCCAGGAGGAGTGCCGTGTCGAACAGCTCCTCGATCGTATCCGTGCGGATCACGCCGCTCTGGCGGAAGAGCGCCTCGACGGCGGCGTCCGACCCCGCGAGCGCGCCGGTGTGCGACGACGCGGCGCGCGATCCGCTGACGGTGCGTCCGCTCTTCACGGCGACGATCGGCTTGGTGCGCGCGACACGTCGGGCGATCTGCGTGAACTTGCCGGGATTGCCGAACGACTCCAGATAGAAGAGGACGAGGTCGGTGCCGGGATCCTGCTCCCAGAATTCGAGCAGGTCGTTCCCCGAGACGTCGGCCTTGTTCCCCACGCTCACGAAGTGGGAGATGCCCAGGTTCAGCGCGCGCGCGTAGTCGAGGATCGCGAGCCCCAAGGCACCGCTCTGCGACGAGAAAGCGATCCGCCCCGGCGGCGGCTGCACCGGCGCGAAGGTGGCGTTCATGTTCACGTTCGGATCGGTGTTCAGGATCCCCAGGCAGTTCGGCCCCACGAGCCGCATGCCGTGGCGCCGCACCAGCGCGCGCAGCTCCTGTTCGAGCGCGATCCCCGCGCCGCCGATCTCCTTGAAGCCCGCGGAGATCACGACCAGCGCCTTTACCCCCTTCTTCCCGCACGCCTCCGCCGCCTCGAGCACCGCGGCCGCGGGGACCACGATGATCGCGAGGTCCACGTCGCCCGGAACGTCCTCGATCGACGCGTAGGCCGGTACCGACTGGATATGCGTGGCGTTGGGATTGACGGGATAGACCGGCCCCTGGAAGGGCCGCTGCAGCAGGTTATGGAGTACCGCCCCGCCGATCGAATCGCGCCGGCGCGAAGCGCCGATCACGGCGATGGAGCGGGGACACAGAAGTGGCTTGAGTGAGAGTCCCATGGGTCGGGATTCTAGCAGATCGGAGCGCGCGTCTTGCCGGGCTCAGGCATGCGGCCATCGTCAACGCCTGTTACCCTCGCCAGCGGCGGTAACGTCCGCTGACGCGGGGTTGACATAATCACTTGCGCTGGCGCAAGTTTATATTTATGTTAATTCCCCGCGGGGATATTACGTCGGGACGCCCATCTTCTTCCGCACGGCCTCCACTTCCTTCGCCAGCTCCACGTCCTTCGCGGTGATTCCCCCGGAATCGTGCGTCGTGAGGCGCAGCGTGATGTTCGAGTAGCGGATGTCGACGTCGGGGTGGTGGTTCGCCAGCTCGGCCAGATGGGCGACGGCGTTCACGAACACGATCGCCTCGGGGAAGGTCTCGTGCTTGTAGGTTTTCTGGAGCATGCCGGCCTCGAGCTTCCAGCCGGGCAGCCCCGCGAGCGCGGCCGTGATGCCGGCGTCGCTCAGCTTTGCGGTGGGCATCGTCTCAACTCCTCGCGGCCCCATTTCGGGGACTGCCGACTACCACCGGCCGAGAAGACCTGGATCGGACATCATTTCCGGAGACCAGGGATCCGGGAGGATCTCCACCTCGGTCTCCTTCCCGGTCACGCGCGTGGTCACTTCCTTCACCTGCGCGACGATCTGCGGCGCGTAGGGGCAGAAGGGCGTCGTGAGCAGCATGCGCACAACGTGCGGCTCGACGCTCTGGTCGATCTCGCGGACCAGGCCCAGGTCGATGATGCTCAGGTGGATCTCGGGATCCACGACTTCCTCCAGCGCGGTGCGGATTTCTTCGTCGCTTGCCATATCGAGTCCTCTCTAGTCTTCGGGAAGTCCGACCAGCAGGTCGTCCCCTTCCACCCGCACCGGGTAGGTGTCGACCGACGTTACGGCTGGGAACGAAAGCGCAGCACCGGTCCGAATGCTGAATCGCGCACCGTGGCGCGGGCAGATCACGACGTCGTCGTCGACCTCCCCTTCGGCCAGCGGCCCGCCGTCATGGGTGCAGATGTCGTCGATCGCGTAGTAGCCGTCGTTCAGGCGGTAGATGGCGATGTGCCGATCCTCCACCTCGAACGTCTCGGGGCGGCCTTCCGGGATGTCCGCGACCTTCCCCACCTTCACGAACCGAGCCGCCTTCTCGATCACGATCGCTCCCTCCCGCACACGCTCACTCCTCCTCCTCGTCCTTCCAGCTCTGCAGTCCGTAGATCCCCACCTTGAGCGTCTTCAGGGCGAGGAGCGCGCACTTGAGCCGCACCGGACCCAGCTCGATGCCCAGGAGCTCGAGCACGTCGTCGCGCCCGATCCGCTTCACCTCTTCCAGCGTCTTCCCCTTGATCTCCTCGGTCAGCATCGAGGCCGCCGCCCGGCTGATCGAGCAGCCGACGCCGGTGAACTTCACGTCCTCGATGGTACCGTCCTTCACCCGGAGATCCATGCGGATCTTGTCCCCGCAGAGCGGATTGGAATCCTCCGCGCTGATCTCCGGATGCTCGAGGGTGCCGAAATTCCGGGGATTCTGGGAGTGGTCGAGGATGTCCTGCCGGTAGAGGTCGTCCAGGCTCATGGGTTCAGGAGTTGAAGACCTGCTTCGCCTTGCGGACGCCGGCGACCAGCCGGTCGATCTCTTCGGGAAGGTTGTAGACGTAGAAGGAGGCGCGCGTGGAGGCGGCGATCCCGAACTTGGCGTGGAGCGGCATCGTACAGTGGTGCCCCGCGCGCACCGCGATCCCCTCGCGGTCGAGCACGGCCGCCACGTCGTGGGCGTGAATCCCCTCCACGGTGAAGGAGACGATCCCGCCCCGCTCGGGCGCGGGCGGGCCGTAGATCGTCACGCCGGGGATCGCGCCCAGCCCTTCGAGCGCCTGGACCGTGAGCTCCGCGTCGTGGCGACGAACGGCGTCCATACCCAGCCCTTCGAGATATTCGATCGCCACGCCCAGCGCGATCGCGTCGCCGATGTTCATGGTGCCCGCCTCGAACTTGAACGGAATCTCGTTCCAGGTCGAGCCGGACAGCTTGACCTCGCGGATCATCTCGCCGCCCCCGAAGAAGGGGGGCATCGCCTCGAGAAGGTCGCGCTTGGCGTACAACGCCCCGATGCCGGTCGGCGCGAGCATCTTGTGGCCGGAGAAAGCCAGGAAGTCGCAGTCGAGCGCGCGCACGTCGGTGCCCAGGTGCGGCACGCTCTGGGCGCCGTCCACGAGCACGACAGCGCCCGCGGCGTGTGCCCGTCGGATCAGCTCGTCGACGGGATTGATCGTTCCGATCGCGTTCGCCATGTGCGCGACGGCCAGGAGCTTCACGGGGCCGTCCAGGATCGCGTCCAGGTTGGAGAGGTCCAGCCGTCCGCTCCCGTCCACGGGGATGTAGCGGAGCGTGGCGCCCTTCTCCTCGGCCAACAGCTGCCAGGGCACCATGTTCGAGTGGTGCTCCATCTCGGTGGCGACGATGACGTCGCCGGGGCCGACGTTCTTCCGTCCCCAGGAGTTCGAGACGAGATTGATCGATTCGGTCGTGCCGCGCGTGAAGACGATCTCCTTGGGCGAGCGCGCGTTCAAGAACCGCGCGACGATGCCGCGCGCCGCCTCGTACTTCTCGGTGGACTCCTCGGCCATGAGGTAGACGCCGCGGTGCACGTTGGCGTTGCTGGTGCGATAGAACTCCTCGATCGCGCGCAGCACCTGGATCGGCTTTTGGGTCGTGGCCGTGTTGTCGAGGTAGGCGAGCCGCTTGCCGTAGATCTCGCGCGCGAGGATCGGGAAGTCCTTCCGGATCGCGGCGACGTCCAGCCGGCGCTCGGGCGCCACCGCGGCGCCGCCCCTCATCGCTCCGGCTCCTTCCGCCGCGCGCGTCATCGTCACCGTCCCGCCTTCTGGTCCATCGCCTCGGTCACCAGGGCCCGCAACGTCGGCGAGGGAATCCGCTCCAGCACCGGCTCGAAGAAGCCGGAGATGATCAGCCGCTCGGCGTCCGGCTTGGCCAGCCCGCGCGCCATGAGATAGAAGAGCTGCTCGTCGTCCACCTGCCCCACGGTGGCTCCGTGCGTGCAGCGCACGTCGTTCGCCTCGATCTCGAGGCTGGGAATGGAGTCGGCGCGCGCCTTGTCGGAGAGGATCAGGTTCCGGTTCGCCTGGTAGGCGTCGGAGCGCTGGGCGTTCTTGTGCACGCGGATCAGCCCCTGATAGATCGTGCGGGCCCGTCCGCGCAGCGCCCCCTTGAAGAGCAGATCGCTGGTCGTGTTCCCCACCACGTGGTTCTGGAACGTGTGGAAATCGAAATGCTGCGACTCGTTGCCGAAGTAGCAGCCGGAGAACTTACCCTCGGCGCCCTCCCCCTCCAGGTGCAGCTCCATGTCCGACTTGACCAGCTTCCCGCCGAGTGCCGCGAAAGTCCAGTGGAAGCGGGCATCGCGCCCGATGCGCGCGCGCTCGACGCCGAAGTGATAGACGTTCCCCGCCCAGTGGTTCAGCGTGGCCAGGTGAAGGTCGGCGGCCTCGCCCACCGTGATCTCGGTGACCGGCACCACGACCGCCACGCCCGGCTCGCCCGAGGAGACGTACTCCTCGATGACGGTCGCCTTGGCGCCCTTCTCCAGCGCGACGACCAGGTGCGGAAAGATCGCGAGGTCGGGCGTTCCCCGCGCGATCAGCACGCGGATCGGCTTCTCGACGACCGCGCCCGCGGGAACGTGGATCAGCACGCCCTCGGAGCGTAGCGCGGCGTTCAAAGCGGTGAAGCGGCTCTCGTCGTAGCGCACCGAAGCGCCCACCAGCCGCTGGACCAGCTCCGGCTTCTCCCGCGCGGCCTGCGCGATGGAGAGCACCGTGACCCCCGCGCGCGCCAGCGAGCCGTCGCGATCGAGGAGCACGACGTCGGCGTCCAGCACGACCACGAGCGCCGAGCGCTCGTCGGCGGGCCCGATCTCGGCGCGCAGCTCGGCCGGCAGATCGGCCACGGAGCGCGCGACCGGATGCGATTCCCGGTCGATCAGGAGCGCGTCCCACTTGAGGCCGGAGATGTCGGTCCGGCGCCACAGCTCCTCGAGCCGCGTCGGGAAGGGCGTCTTCTGGCTGAAGGCCCAGGCGCGGGCGCGGCGCTCGGCGAGAAACGCCGGCTCCTCCGCGCGCGCGGCGAGGGCGGAGACGCCCGCGTCGGTCAGGCCGCCGAGCCGGCCGGGGAGGGCCGACGCGGGCTCGAGCGTGGTGGCTGGGTTTTCGGTACGGGCCACGTTTTCTCCTCTCATGTCTATGGCGTTTCGGGGCGGGCCGGCGATCAGCCGACCGAGCCCTCCATCTGAAGCTGAATCAGGCGGTTCATCTCCACGGCGTACTCCATCGGCAGCTCCTTCGTGATCGGCTCGATGAATCCGCTCACGATCATCCCGGCCGCTTCCGCCTCGGGAATGCCGCGGCTCATGAGATAGAAGAGCTGCTCGTCGCCGATCTTCGAGACGGTCGCCTCGTGGCCGATCGAGACCTTGTCTTCCTCGATCTCCATGTAGGGATAGGTGTCGGAGCGCGAGTCCTCGTCCAGGAGGAGCGCGTCGCAGCGCACCGTCGACTTGCAGTTGATCGCGCCCTTCGCCACCTTGACCAGGCCGCGATACCCCGCGCGCCCGCCGTCCTTGCTGATCGACTTGGAGACGACGTTCGACGTGGTGTTGGAGGCCGCGTGCACGCACTTGCCGCCGGCGTCCTGGTGCTGCCCCTTGCCGGCGAAGGCGATCGACAGGATCTCGGCGTGCGCGCCCGGCTCCATCATGTAGACGCTCGGGTAGTTCATCGTGAGCTTGGAGCCAAGGTTCGCGTCCACCCACTCCATCGTGGCGTCCTGGTAGGCCGCCGCGCGCTTGGTGACCAGGTTGAACACGTTGTTCGACCAGTTCTGGATGGTGGTGTAGCGGCAGCGCGCGCCCTTCTTGACGATGATCTCGACCACCGCGGCGTGCAGCGAGTCGCTCGCGTAGATCGGCGCGGTGCAGCCCTCGACGTAGTGCACGAAGGCGCCCTCGTCCACGATGATCAGCGTCCGCTCGAACTGCCCCATGTTCTGGGCGTTGATCCGGAAATAGGCCTGCAGGGGCAGGTCGACCTTCACCCCCTTGGGCACGTAGATGAAGCTGCCGCCGCTCCAGACCGCGCTGTTCAGCGCGGCGAACTTGTTGTCCGAGGGCGGAATGATCGTGCCGAAGTACTGCTTGAAGAGCTCGGGGTGCTGCTCCAAGGCCGAGCCCGTGTCGAGGAAGATGACCCCCTTGTTCGCGAGGTCCTCCTTGATCTTGTGGTAGACGGTCTCGGAGTCGTACTGGGCGCCCACGCCGGAGAGGAACTTCTGCTCCGCCTCGGGGATGCCCAGCTTGTCGAACGTGCGCTTGATGTCCGCGGGCACGTCGTCCCAGTTCTTCCCCTGCTCGTCGGTCGGCTTCAGGTAGTAGAAGATGTTCTGGAAGTCGATCTCCCCGACGTTGCCGCCCCAGTTGGGGAGCGGCTTCTTCTCGAACTGCTCGAGGGCCTTCAGGCGGAAGTCGCGCATCCAGGCCGGCTCCCCCTTCATCGCCGAGATCTCGGAGACCACGTCCTTGTCCAGCCCGCGGCGGGACTTGAAGACGGGGGCGATGTCGTCGTGGAAGCCGTACTTCTCCTTGTAGCCTTCGCGAATGTCGAGCGACTGTTCGGTCATCACGGCTCCTTTATCGTCCGAGGCGCTACGCGGCCTGGGGATCGCCCACGCCGATGTATCCCTGCGCCTCCAGCTCGTGCGCCAGCTCCGCCCCGCCGGACTTGACGATCCGGCCGTCGACGAGCACATGGACGAACTGCGGCTTGATGTAGTTGAGAATGCGCTGGTAGTGCGTGATCAACAGCACGCCCAGGTCGGGTCCGGCCAGCGCGTTGACCCCTTCCGCCACGATGCGGAGCGCGTCGATGTCGAGACCGGAATCGGTCTCGTCCAGGACCGCGATCTCCGGCCGGAGCACCGCCATCTGGAGGATCTCGGCGCGCTTCTTCTCCCCGCCCGAGAAGCCGTCGTTGATGTAGCGGCCCGCGAAGGCGTCGTCCATCTTGAGAAGCGCCATCTTCTCCTTCACCAGCGCGCGGAATTCCTTGGGCGGAAGCGGCTTCTCCTCGCCCAACTCCTTGCGCCGCGCCTGCAGCGACATGCGCAGGAAGTTCGCCACGCTGACGCCCGGAATCGCGGTCGGGTACTGGACCGCGAGGAAGAGCCCGCGGCGCCCACGCTCGTCGGCGCTCCACTCGGCGATGTCCTGCCCCTTGAAGAGGACCGAGCCGCCGGTCACCTGGTACTTCGGGTGGCCCATGAGGGCGTTGGCGAGGGTGCTCTTGCCCGAGCCGTTCGGTCCCATGATGGCGTGGATCTCGCCCTGGTTCACGGTGAGGGTCAGCCCCTTGAGGATCGGCTTCCCTTCCACCGCGACGTGGAGATTGTCGATCTGAAGCGTCGGCGTGCCGCTCTTCATGTGCTCCCTTTCTTCGATGGTTCGTGCGCGCCGCGCGCGCGGTGGCCGGGCCCGATCCCCGGTTCGGGGACCGCGGAGCCCGCTACAGGCTGAAGCTGTCGCCGCACCCGCACGACTTCTTCACGCGCGGGTTCTTGAACTGGATGCCCGTCCCGAGCATGCCCCGCTGGTAGTCCACGACGGTTCCGTCGAGGATCTCCAGCGAGCGCGGGTCCACGAGCACCGTGATCCCCTCGTAGTCCAGCACGAGGTCGTTCGGCCGGCGCGCCGTGGTGAAGCCCATGAAATAGGAATAGCCGGAGCAACCGCCCGCCTTGACGCCCAGGCGGAGGTCCTGCCCTTCCTTGCCTTCCTTGGTCCGGACCCGGAGCACCCACTCGATGGCGGCGGGGGTCAGGCTGATCGTTCCCTTCGGAGCGCCGGTGGAATCGGCGCGGTTTTCGGCGGTCGTCTCGCTCATGCGCTCTCCGTCGTCAGCACCCGCAGGGTGATCCCCGTGCGAGCCCCCACCTGGAATCCCGCGACCAGGGCCGGCGGCTCCTGCATGCCGTGATCCTCGGGGCACTGCGGGCAATCCTCCTGCGTGGTCCGCGGCGGGCGGCACGTCTCGCAGGTGTTCAGGTACTGGAGCGATCCCTCCAGCTCCTTTTCGAGCGCCGCGAAGCGCTCGAGCGCGGCCCGCGTTTCCGCGAGCCGCTTCTCGAAGGTCTCGCGCACCACTTTCATCGCGTCGGGACCGTAATGGGTGGCTTGCCAAGCTTTCAGAAGATCTTGAATCTGATGAAGCGTGAATCCGCTTTCCTGAAGCAGCTCGATCCACCGGATGCGCGTGAGCGCGCCCTCGTCGTAGAGCCGAAAGCCGCCGATCGATCGGGCTGTCGGAGTCAGCAGGCCCAGTTCCTCATAGAGCCGCAGCGCGCGGACGGACTTTCCCGTGCGCCGAGCCATGTCGCCAACTTTGAGCAGCTTGGAGGAATCGTGGTGGTCCATGGAATCTCCGGGATCGGCTTTCGAGGGCATCATACCCTTACGTATA
>DASSLZ010000272.1:0-16562 GCA_035689165.1 Candidatus Eiseniibacteriota bacterium
GATGCCGAGCTCGCGCTCCAGCTCTTCGACGGGTTTTCCGGGCACGTAGGGCGTGAGGCTTCGAATCTCAGGACGGATTGGATCCATCGCTTTGAGCGTCATGGCGAAGCACTCCTTCCGGTCGTGATCCGGAGCGCAGTCTACCACCCCGATTCGGCCGCGGGGAAACTTCCGAGCACGCGAAACAGGCGCGTCCGGGCGCGCATTTCCGCGAGCGCCGAGCGGAGCGGATCGGCGTCCTGGTGCCCCGCGACCTCCAGCAGGAAGAGGTGCTCTCCGGGCCTCCAGCGATGCGTCCGGGATTCGATCCAGAGGAGATTCACGCCGTGCGCGGCCAGCGCGCGGAGCGCTTCGAGGAGCGCGCCCGGGGTGTTCTCCAGCGCGAGCAGAAGCGCCGTCTTGTCGCGCCCACTCGCCGCGCCGGCCGAGCGGCCGAGCACCAGGAACCGCCGCGTGCGACGCGGCGCGTCCTCGGCCTCGGGCTCGACCTCCGGGAGGCCGGCCAGATCGGCCACGATCGCCGGCGCGAGACAGAAAGCGTCGGGGTCGGCCGCCGCGCGCCGTCCCGCCTCCAGGCTCCCCGCCGCGGCAACCACCTCCACGCCGGGGCCGAGCGCGGCGCGCCAGCGCTGGCAGAGAGCGAGCGCGGCCGGATGGGCGATCAGGCGCTTCGGCGTGCGCGCCCGGCCCAGCGCTTCGTAGCCGCCCCGGTCGACGAACTCGGCCGTGATCGCCGCCTCGGCGCCCAGGAGGAGATCGTAGGCGTCGAACGGCGGGTCCTCGGCGTCGCCCTCGAGCGCGAAGACTCCGTGCTCCGCGCGCTCGGAGCCGATCGCTTCCAAGAGGTGCTGCGGCGAGGCGGTGGCGGCATAGGTCGAGGAAGCGCCGAAGCGGCGCACGGCGGCCTGGTGCGCGAAGCCTCCCTCGGCGCCGAGATAGGCGACGCGAAAGGCTCCCTGCGCGGCGCGCGAGGCGGAGACGATCTCGCGAAAGATGGCGCGCACGCCCGACCGGGGAAAGGCGCCCTTCGCCTCGCGCTCGATCCGCTCCAGCAGATCGCGCTCGCGCGCCGCGTCCAGGGTCGCTTCCCCGGAGGCCTGCTTCAGCGCCCCGATCCGCCGCGCCAGCTCGGCCCGGTCCTCGAGCAGGCGCAGCAGGTCGCGGTCCAGCCGGTCGATCGCGCGGCGGATCTCCTCGCGCTCGCCATCCGTCATCGCTCCTCCCTCCCGAGCGCCGCCCGCCGCAACGCCTCGATCTCCCTTCCGGTGAGCGGCCGGAGCGACCCCGGACGCTGCACGCCGAGGCGGATCGGCCCGAACCGCGTCCGGAGGAGCCGCTCCACCTCCAGCCCCGCCCGCTTCGCGAGCACGCGCACTTCGCGCTTCTTCCCTTCCGCGAGATCGAAGCGGACGATGCCACGGCCGCGCTCGGCTCCCTCGAGGACGACGGCGGCAGGACGTACCGGCACCCCCTCGACGACGGCTCCCTCGCGCAGGAGGCGGACGATCGCCGGATCGGGCACGGGGCGCACCCAAACGCGATAGCTCCGGATGAGGGCACTCCGCGGGTGCAGCAGGGCCTCGGCAAGCGCGCCGTCGGTGGTCAGGAGGAGGAGTCCCTCCGATTGGTAATCGAGGCGACCCACGGGCATCATCCCGCGCGCCTCTTCGCCGAGCCGGTCGAAGATCGTCGGCTTTCCCCCCTGGGAGCGGCGGCTGACGAGAACGCCGGGCGGCTTGTGGTAGGCGGCGTAGCGTTCGGCGTCGGGAAGGAGGAGCACGGCGCCGTCGAGGGCGACCTGGTCGCGCCCCGGGACCACCGGAGCGCCCATGCCGTGGGGCGGAAGGCCGTTCACGGTCACGCGCCCCTCGCGGATCCACTGGTCGGCCTCGCGCCGCGATCCGCCGCCGGCGCGCGCGAGAAAGAGGTTAAGCCGCACCCTCGGGCGCGGGCTCCGGTTCCGTGTCGGCGCTCTCGGTCGCCGCGGCGGGCTCCGCATCGGGCGAGGCCGTCGACGACCCCTCCGCCACGGCTTCCGCCGTCGCGTCCGGCTCCATCTCCAGCCGCTCGCGCTCCTCCAGGACCGGCCCCAGCTCCTTCAGCTCCGGCAGATCGGAGAGGTCGTTGATCCCGATGTAGGAGAGGAATTCCGTCGACGTGGCGTAGACCAGCGGCCGGCCCACCCCCTTCGAGCGGCCCTTGATCGCGACCAGGCCGCGCTCGAGCAGCGTGTGGAGCGAGCCGCTCGAGTCCACGCCGCGGATGGAATCGATCTCCACCTTCGTCACCGGCTGCTTGTAGGCGACGATGGCGAGCGTCTCGAGCCCCGCGCGCGACAGACGCACCTTGCGCCGCGAGCGGAGCATCCGGTCGATCCAGGGGGCGCACTCCTTCTTGGACAGGAGCTGGTAGCCGCCCGCGATCTCGGCCAGCGTCACGCCCCGCTCGCTCTCCTCGTAGTCGCGCGCCATCTGGGCGAGCTCCTCGGCCACGGTGGCGGCATCGGGCCCGTCGAGGACCTCGACCAGGGTCGAGAGGCCCACCGGCGCGTCGCTCGCAAAGAGGAGGGACTCTAGAATTTGCTTCGTGGTGGTCATCGCGCTCCCTCCCCGTCATCGGGCATCGGTAACTCGGACGATTGGGCCTCGGCCGTCTCGGCGGAGCCCTCGCCGGCCGCGGGCTCGTCGCTCATCGCATCCTCCGGCGGCGCCTCGCCGCGCCACTCGACCCAGATCGGGCCGAACAGCTCTTCCTGGGCGACGTGCACGTTCCCCGCCTTCAGCATCTCGAGAAGTCCGAGGAACGCCGTGATCTTCTCGATCCGGCTCACGAACGGCTCGAGCAGCTCTTCGAACAGCATGCGCGAGCGCTCGCGGAGATTGTTCGCGAGGAGCGAGATCGCCTCCTCCAGCCGGATCGGCTCGGCGACGATCGTGTGGACCGGCACCGGCGCCTGGCGCGAGAGGACGCCCTTCAGCGCGTCGAGCAGGCGAAAGAGGCTGACCGGCAGGAGCTCGCTCGCCTCGGGGTCTTCGAGCTGCGCGGGGGCGCCGCGGTCGAAGCGCAGGCGGCGATCCCCCTCCAACCGCTCCAGCTCCTTCGAGGCATCCTTGAAGCGTCGGTACTCGAGGAGCTGGCGGACCAGCCCTTCGCGCGGGTCCTCTTCCTCTTCCTCGGCGGTGATCGGCGGCGGCAGGAGCATGCGCGCCTTGATGCGCATGAGGGTCGCCGCCATGACCAGGAACTCCCCCGCGACCTCCAGATCCAGCTCGCGCATCAGCTCCAGCGTCTCCAGATACTGGCGCGTGATCTTCGCGATCGGGATATCGGTGATCTCGATCTCGTTCTGCTGGATCAGATGGAGCAGGAGGTCGAGCGGGCCCTCGAACGCGGGGACCTGAACGCGGATCCCCGTCTCCGAAGCCGGCGCCGCCGCCGTCACGTCCACGCGCTCTTCCGTCATCCGATCTTCATCGCCTCGCGCACCTCGCGCATCGTTTCCTGGGCCACCGCGCGCGCTCTCGCTTCGCCGTCCCGCAGCGCCTCGACCACCCGCTCGGGGTGGGCCTCCAGCTCCTTCCGGCGCTCGCGGATTCCGGCGAGCTGCTCGGCGAGGACGGAGGATAGGTCCCGCTTGTCGGCGACGCAGCCGAGCCGCCCCTCGCGGCAGGCGAGGTCGATCCCGGGAGCGTTCGCCGCGTTGAAGGCGCGATGATACGCGAAGACGACGCATCCGTCCGGGTTTCCCGGATCGGTCAGCCGGATCTTCTTGGGGTCGGTGTAGGCGGTCTTCACCTTGGCCGCGATCTCCTCGGGCGTGTCGGAGAGGAGGATCGTGTTGCCGAGCGACTTGCTCATCCGCCGCCCGTCCAACCCCGGCACCCGCGCGAAGCGGGTCAGCTTGGGCTCGGGCACCGGGAACACCTCGCCGTAGAGGGAATTGAACTTCCGCGCGATCTCCCGCGTCATCTCCACGTGAGGCACCTGGTCCTCGCCCACCGGAACCAGGTTCGCCTTGTAGAGCAGGATGTCCGCCGCCTGCAGCACCGGATAGCCCAGGTGCCCATAGGAGATGTGGTCTTCCAGCTGCAGGTCGCGCGCCTGGTCCTTCACCGTCGGGTTCCGCTCCAGGCGGCTGGTCGTCACCAGCATCGAGAACAAGAGGTGGAGCTCGGCGTGCTCCTTCACCCGCGACTGCACGAACACCGGGCTCTTCTCCGGATCGATCCCCGCGGCCAGCCAGTCGGCCACCATCTCCAGCGTGTTCGGAAGGATCTGGTCGGTGTGCTCGTAGTCGGTGGTGAGCGCGTGCCAGTCGGCCACCATGTGGAAGTTCTCGCTGGAATCCTGGAGCGCCACCCAGTTCTGGAGCGCGCCCAGGTAGTTCCCCAGGTGCAGCCTCCCGGTCGGGCGCATGCCGCTCAGGATGCGCGGGCGCTTCGGCGCAGCACTCATCCGACGAGCCCTCCCGTGAAGAGCCGGGTCAGGACCGCGACGACCGGAAGGATCAGCATGCCGATGATCGATACGCGCGTCAGGTTGCCGATCAGGATCAGCCCGAGCAGCAGCATGGGGCCGATCGGCTCGAGCGCGCGGTAGCGCTCGGCCGCGCGCGCGGGCAAGAGCCCGGTCAGGATGCGCGAGCCGTCCAGCGGGAAGATCGGGATCAAGTTGAAGACCGCCAGCATGAGGTTGAGATAGACGCTGTACCGGACCATGTCCACGAGGGCCGCGCCCATGATGGTCCCGGAGAGATACGCGTTTCCGTCCACCCCGCGCAAGAGGGTTCCGAAGAGCGCCGCGAGAATCACGTTCGAGGCCGGGCCCGCGAGCGCGATCCACATCATGTCGCGCCGGGGATGCGCCAGGTAGCGGGCGTCCACCGGGACCGGTTTGGCCCATCCGAAGCCGGCGATGAGGAGCAGGATGGTGCCGATCGGGTCGAGGTGCGCGAGCGGGTTCAGCGTGAGCCGGCCGAGCAGCCTGGCCGTGGGATCGCCCATCCGCGAGGCGACGTAGGCGTGGCTGAACTCGTGGACGGTAAGCGCGAAGAGAATGGGGGGAATGAGCAGCAGCATCCCCGCGACGCCGTCCACCCGGTCCTCCCTGCCCCGATGCCCGAAGGAGCCTAGGGCTGTCCGTCGCGCCCGGAGGGCTTCAGCGACACTTCCGCCGAGTGCGTGAACCAGCGCGCGGCGGCGTCGCGAACGTCCTCCGGCTTCAGCTGCAAGAGTGCGGTCTCGAACTGGTGGGGAAATTCGGTGGTGACGCCCTGGACCTCCCACCGGGAGAGGTTCCGCGCCCGGATCACCGGCTCGTTCTGCTTCCAGAAGAACCCGTTCTGAACGCGCTTCACCTGGACGCCCCACTCGCCCTTGTCGAAGGGCGTGGTCTTGATCTGCTGGAAGACGGCGGCGACCGTATCGCGCGCCGCGACGTAGTTCTCCGGCTTGGCCGCGAGATGGACCGCCACGCTCGAGCGATGCGGATAGCTCGGGTACATCACGCCGACGGCGGCCGCCTGCTCCCGCTGCGGCATCCAGAAGGTGATCGGCGAGCGGTCGGCCGAGCGCAGGTAGGAATCGATCACCATGAAGGCGGGGTAGTCGCGGTCGGCGTAGCCGGGGGCCGGGTAGCCGTAGACCAGCGAGCGCGCCAGGATCGGCCGCTCCGCCACGATCACGGTGTCGGCGCCGGGCGCCTGCGGCGCCACGGCCGGGGGCGCCGGAGGCGGGCCGGCGGGTGCCGCGGCGAAGAGCTTCTCCAGCTGGGCCATCGTCTTCTTGGCGTCGACGTTCCCCACGACCGATACGGCCATGTTCCCGCCGACGAAGAGCTTCTTGTAGAGCGCGAGCACGTCGGCGCGCCGTGCCTCGGAGAGCGTCTGCACGCTGCCGTGCGGGGGCCGCGCGAGCGGGCTGCCCTGATACATCGCCCCGAGGAAATACGTGTAGGTCGCCAGCAGCGGATTCTCGACGTCGTCGGCGGCCCGCGCCAGGAAATAGCTCCTGGAATTCTCCACCGCGGTATCCGGGAACGACGGCGAAAGGACGATCTGCGCGAGCAGATCCACCGCGTCGGAGGCCTCCTCGCGGAAGGTCTGGAATCCGACCTGGCCGTAGTCGGCGCTCGCGCCCGATTCCAACGTGACCTTGTGCGCGAGGAGGCGGAGCTGCAGATCGGCCGGGGGCAGCTTCTTCGTTCCCGACGTCAGCGCGCGCATCAGCACCTGCGACAGGCCGGCCGTCTGGTCGTCCTCGTACAGGGTCCCCATGCGCAGGGCCACCATCCCCGCCACGTCGGCGCTGGTCCGCTGCTCTTGGACCATGAGCACGACGCCGTTCTTGAGCACCTTGCGGAAGACGGGGGTGCCAGGGTCGTACATCGGGACGCGGGGCCGCTCGGGCAGCACGGGCATGACGCGCTCGTGCCACTCCTCGACGGGCTGGCTGGAATCGGCGGGGGCCGAGGCCGTGTCGGAGGGCAAAGCCTGGGCGGCGGCCGGATCCGCCTGGGCGACGGCCGTGCCGGGGATCTGCCCGGCGGGGGCCAGGCTCGGCAGGCCCAGGATCAGGACCGCGGCGAGGCCGGAAACGGCCGCGAGGCAGCCTGAGGC
Organism: Candidatus Eiseniibacteriota bacterium; assembly: GCA_035689165.1. GTDB lineage: Bacteria > Eisenbacteria > RBG-16-71-46 > SZUA-252 > SZUA-252 > DASQJL01. The sequence continues at coordinate 6,617 of DASSLZ010000272.1, forward strand.
AACCCCCGAAAGTCGTTTGGGCAAAAGAAGATTCGAGATCAGGGACATTTTCCCGAGGATAGCAGACCCACCGCGCTCCGTCAACGCGGCGGGCGATTCGCACGCCGTGTGTACCTTGCAAACACCGTTGCCGGGGACATTTCGCCCGTTAAGTTCGTCCCTTCTGGAGCCGATTTTTGAATGAGGCCGGGGGGCCTTACGAGAGGAAGGCGAAATGGGACGTCTCGGCATGGACCGCGTGCGTCTTCGCCGCGGAAATTGCGTCCTGGCCGCCGGCATGGCGATCAGCCTGCTGGCCGCGATGCCGCGCCTCGCTCCCGCCGCCTCGACACCCTCTTCCGCGGACTTCCCGTCCCTGGCCAACGCCGCCGGAGTTCCCAAGGCGGCCCTCGAGCAATTCCGTGGGATCTGCTCCGATCTGGAGGCCGCCCGCGCGCGTCTCGCCAGCGGGCGCCTGGACGAGTCGGCGTTCGCCGACACGCTGCTCGCGCTGTTCTCGCGGGCCGACACCCTCGCCCAGAGCCTCGCCGCGGGCGCCCGCGGCAATCCGGCGTGGATCACGCTGCAGCGGGGAGTGGGCTACCTGATCGAATCCCTGCGGGACAACTGGGTCGGGATCGCGGCCAAGAATGGGATGAGCTTCGCCGAGGCCGACAATGCGTTGAAAGCGGCCGTGGCGTGGCGGACCGACGTGGCGGAGGCATCGACCCCCTGACGTCGGTTCGCGGGCGGACGCCGTCACGGGTGCGCCACGAAGTAGTAGTTCCTTCCCTCCTCGAACTGATCCACGAAGCCCTGCCGCGAGAGCGGCGCTCCCCGGTCGAGCCACGCGCCGAGCAGCGACACCTTGAGCCCGGTCGCCTCCGCGAGCAGGTCGTAGATCGCCTCGGGCCGCGTCTGGAAATAGTCGGCGCCGCCGAGCCCCGATTCGAACACGATCACCGGGCGCCAGCGCCGGAGAAGACCGAGCCCACCCTGCAGGAGCCCCAGCTCGCCCCCTTCAACGTCGACCTTCACGAACGCGATGGGATCGTCGGGCGGAACGACGCGATCCAGGGTCTCCATCGGGACGCGGATCTCCTCGGTCGGTTCTTTATCGCCCCAGTACTTCGCGCGATGCCGGAGTCCGCTCAGGGCGGGATGCTCGATCGCGCGATGGAACGGGACCTCGCCCGGCCGCTCCCCCAGCGCATAGGGCAGCACCCGGACGCCGGGGAACGCGGCCTTCAGCTTCCGGAATTTCTCGGGATTGGGCTCGAAGGCCAGGTGGCGGCCCCGCGGCGCGATGCGGCAGAGGTGCCGCAGCATGCCGCCCTCGAACGCCCCGGCGTCGATCGCGTTGGCGCTGGGCGTCAGGACGCGGCGCATGATGGCGATCGTCTGGTAGTCGTAGAGATAGCTCTTTTCACCCGTGAGCGCGGCATAGAGCCGCTTGGCGGGAGCTTCCCACCGGGTGCCGACGATCGCGCGGCCAGCTCGTCGGATCATGGGATCATGGGATCATGGGGATCGGGTCCTCCGCCCGGGGTCTTCCCGCTCGCTTGGGGCTACTGGGAGCTACAGGAAGGGGCGAAAGGTGCCGACAGCCTTGGTGCCGGAAGATTTGCGAGTAAAGATGGTGGAGCTGGCGGGGTTCGAACCCGCTACCTCTTGACTGCCAGTCAAGCGCTCTCCCAACTGAGCTACAGCCCCATCCTGTCGCAGCGGAACGAGATTACCCTTGGCTCCGGAGCCTCGTCAACGACCATGGACTGGAACATCCGCCCCCCGGTGCCGCCCTTGACCAGGCACTTCCCTGCGGCGAGTATGCGACCGTGCCCCCGCTGACCGGCCATCGCTACCACTTCAGCGGCGTCGGCGGGAGCGGCATGGCCCCTCTCGCGATGCTCACCGTCGCCTTGGGCGCCGACGTGACCGGCTCCGACCGGAATCACGACCGCGGCGTCGCCATGCACGTCTTCGAGGACCTGCGCCGCTCCGGCGTCCACCTGCTGCCGCAGGACGGATCGGGCGTGACCGAAGCGCTGACCGCCCTCGTCCATTCCACCGCCGTCGAGACGTCCAACCCCGATTTCGCGCGGGCGCAGGCGCTGGGGATCGCCTGCGTCCGGCGCGGATCGTTCCTGGCCCGCCTTGCCGCCTCGCGGCGCGCGGTGGCGATCGCAGGGACGAGCGGCAAGTCCACCGTGACCGCGATGACGGCGCACATCCTGGTCGCGGCGGGCCTCGACCCCAGTTTCCTCGGGGGAGGCGCGGCCGTCGGCCTCGCGGGCGCCACGCCTCCGGGCGGCCTGCGTGTCGGCGGCTCCGAGTGGTTCGTGGTCGAGACCGACGAGAGCGACGGCAGCGTCGCGGAGTTCGCTCCCGCCGTCTCGGTGCTCACGAACCTGAGCCGCGATCACAAGGAGATCGAGGAGACGGCCCGGAACTTCGAGTCGCTCCTGGCGGGAACGCGGGAGCGCGCGGTGATCCACGTGAGCGATCCGGAGCTGGAGCGCGTGCGCGTGCCCGAGACCGTGGACGTCCTGCGCGTGGCGATGCCGGGGGCGACGTGGGCCGAGCCGGCGCTCCGCGCGGGCCCCATCGAGCTCACCCCCGACGGCGTCCGCTTCGAGATCAACGGCGTCCCGGTGCGCGTCCCCTTCCCCGGCATCCTCACCGTCGAGAACGCGCTGCTCGCCTGCGGCGCGGCCGTGGCTTCGGGCGTACTGCTCGAGACCGCCGCCCCGGCGCTCGCCAGCTTCGGCGGCGTCCGCCGCCGGCTCGAGCGGATCGGCGGCCATCACGGCGTCGACGTTTTCGACGACTTCGCGCACAACCCCGTGAAGATCCGCGCCGCGCTGCGCGCGCTCCGCCCCACGGGATCGCTCCGCGTCTACTACCAGCCGCACGGCTACGGCCCCACGCGCTTCTTCGCCGAGGAGATGACCCAGGCCTTCAAGGACGAGCTTCGCTCCGGCGACCGCCTGTACCTGGCACCCATCTACGACGCCGGCGGCACCGCCGACCGCTCGATCCGCTCCGAGGATCTCGTCCGCAGCATGGGCGACCGCGGCGTTCCCGTGGCCCTGGCTCCGACGCGAGAAGAGGCATCGCGGGTCATGACCGAGGAGCTTCGGCCCGGCGACCGGCTCCTGGTCATGGGCGCCCGCGACGACACCCTTCCGGCGTTCGCCCGGTCGGTCTACGCCGCGCTAGTCACGCGCGACGATTCGCCGGCCGCACAGCGCGAACGCGCCTAGCCCCGCCAGCCAGAGCGATCCAGACCCCGGCTCCGGCAGCGAGACCGGATCGGGAGGCGGAGGCGCGATCGGGCCGGCCTCGCTGAAACTCCCGGTCCACGCGCCGCACGTCACGCTGATGCCCCCGAAGGAAAAGGTCGGGATGTCGAACCCGAACCCCAGCCGCGCGCCCTCGGCCATCCGCTGGAACGCCGAGATGCGCACGAAATCGGGAATGTCGATCCATTGGCCCGGCGCCAGGTGCACGTTGGCGAGGTACGCCGCAAGGTCGGCGCCCGAGGCGCCGGTCAGCCCGATCCAGTTGTCGGCGACGCCCGTGAGCGCGCCCCCGCCGCCGCCGTTCGATCCGGACGCGGGTGAGCTGACCGCGTAGACCGAGTCGGTGAGGTCGATCACCGTCCGGCTCACGGCTCCCTCCGCCCCCGCGGCCCCCGACTTCCCCGCGGCGCCTCCCGCGGCGACGTTCAACTTGGACGAATAGCCCGTGATCCCGTTCACCCCGGTGAGCACGGAGACGCCGGGCAGGACGTCGGGGAACGCGATCTCCTGGTCGGAGGTGTTCTGGACGCGCACCGTCAACCCCAGCGCGCCGGAGGGGTCGAAGAGCAGCGGCGTGCCGAGCTGCGTGAGCGTGGTGCCGCTCAGCGATTCCTGCGCGAGGGGATCCGCGACCGTGGTCGATCCGTCCGTCGCGGTCGCGCCACCGACCAGCGTCAGCGAGATCAACCCGGCCGCGGCGGATCCGGGCCCGAGCAGGAATGCGACAGCGAGAAACGGGAACAGCAGGCGACGATGGGACACGGCTGGCCTCCGGGAATGGGTGGTGTCGGGAAGGAGGCCTATTGCGAGAGACGTGCCGCGACCACGCCCAGCGGCGCGCACCCGCGAACGCCGCGTGCGGGCGCGACAAAAAGGCCCCGCGCCGTTCGACACGGCGCGAGGCCAAAACCGCGAAACGTCAACGCACGGTGACGCGCGCGCCGACGAGCGGCGACGTCAGCCGACCAGCTCGGTGATCGATTTCCCCTGCAGGAAGAGTCCGAGGTAATCCCGTCCGCCGGCCTTGGAGTCGGTGCCGCTCATGTTGAAGCCGCCGAAAGGATGAACGCCGACCAACGCGCCGGTGCACTTCCGATTGATGTACAGGTTCCCGACGTGGAGGCGGCGCTTGGCCTCGACGACCTTGGCGCGATCGCGCGAGTAGTAGGCGCCGGTCAGGCCGTAGATCGTTCCGTTGGCGATGGCGATCTCCTCCTCGAACGACCCGGCGGGGATGACCGCGAGCACCGGGCCGAAGATCTCCTCCTGGGCGATACGGGCGTCGGGCCGGACGTCGGTGAACACGGTGGGCTTGATGAAGTACCCGGGGCCCGAGTGCTTGCCCCCTCCGTTCAGCGTCTTCCCTTCCGTCTTTCCGACCTCGATGTAGTCGAGGATCGTCTTCTCCGCGCGCGCGCTCACGACGGGTCCGAGGTAGTTCTCCCGGCTGGTCGTGGCGCCAACCGTGATCGCGTCCACGCGCGCCTTCAGGCGCTGCACGAACTCGCCGTAGAACGAGCGGTGGATGATCGCCCGCGAGCAGGCGGAGCACTTCTGCCCCTGGAAGCCGAACGCTCCCGCGGCGACGCCGGCGGCGGCCGCGTCCAGATCCGCCCCCTCGTCGACGATGGTGAAGTCCTTGCCGCCCATCTCCAGCACCATCCGCTTCAGCCAGATCTGCCCCGTGGGAACGCGCGCCGCGCGCTCGTGGATCCGGATGCCGACCTCTTTCGAGCCGGTGAAGGCGACGAAGCGGACGCGCGGGTGCTCGACGAGGGCGTCGCCCATCGAGCCACCCGGTCCCGGCAGGAAGTTCACGACGCCGGGCGGCACGCCGGCCTCCTCGAGGATCTCGAAGAGCTTCCAGGCGATGAAGGGCGCGTCGCTCGAGGGCTTGAGCACGACGGTGTTCCCCGTCACGACCGCGGCCACGGTCATCCCGGTGGTGATCGCGAGCGGGAAGTTCCAGGGCGGGATCACCGCCCCCACGCCGAGCGGGATGTAGAGGAACTCGTTCGCCTCGCCGGGATAGGGCGTGACGGGTTGATCGCCACCCCAGCGGAGCATCTCGCGGGCGTAGAACTCGCAGAAGTCGATCGCCTCGGCCGTGTCGCCGTCCGCCTCCGGCCAGCTCTTTCCCACCTCGTAGATCATCGCGGCCGAAAGCTCGTTCCGGCGGCGCCTCATGATCCCCGCCACGCGGAGCAGCACGTTGGCGCGCTCCGCCGGGGGCACCCAGCGCCAGGACTCGAAGGCGCGCTCGGCCGCGAGGACGGCCTGGTTCACGTGGTCCGGCGTGGCCTTGGCGAAGTTGCCGACGCACTGGGAGGGATCGGCGGGATTGACGCTCTGGAACGTGTCGCTCGACTCGACCCGTCGCCCGCCGATCACGAGGGGGTGGGTCTTGCCGAGCTGGCCCCGGATGGTCTCGAGGCCGCACTGCATGCCCTTCTCGTTCTCGGGACGCGAGAAATCGAGGAGCGCCGCGTTCTGGAATTCGGGAAGCATGACGGCTCCTTTACGCATTCAGGTGAATGGGGGATATACTGCGGCGCCCATGATATCCGCTCTCGCCACGGCTGTCATCCCGGCCCTCCTCCTGCCCTGGGCGCTCCTCCCGGTCCGGATGCCGATCCTCTTCCTGCTGCTTCCGGTCGTTCCGGTCGCGATCGTCTACGTCCGCGCCATCGCCGCGCGCGACGGAGGCCGCGCCGTCACCCTGGCGCTCGCCTGGGCGGTGGCCTTCAGCGTCTCCACCGTCGCCGCGGCCACCGCGCGGCCGGACGCGGCCGTCCACGGGATCTGGCGCGCGGGCGCGTTCCGCGACGAGATGGTGCGCTGGATCGCGACCGGTGTGGGGCAGGAGGGGGACATCCGGATCTTCCTTCCCCGCGTGCTCCTCGAGTTCGCGCTCGTGCTCGCGCTCTCGGCCGCGTCGATGGGCGTGGCGGGGCTCTGCCTGGGGGCGGCGCTCCTCGGCTACATGAACGGCTACGTGGGCTGGGTCGCCTCGAATGCCGACGCGCGGGTGGGGCCGCTCGCGGCCGCGCTCATCGCGTGGCCCCCCTGGTCGGTCGTCCGCGTCGTGGCGTTCGTCTGCGCCGGCACCGCCGCGGCGCTCTGGGGGCATCCACGGTTCGTGGCGCGCGCCGCGCCGAGAGGGCGCTGGGCGCGGCTCCTGATCGTGGCCGTCCTGCTCCTCCTCCTGGACATCTTTCTCAAGTGGTGGCTCGCGCCGATATGGCGCGACTGGCTGCGCTCGATCCTCGGCGCCAGCGCCGGAATCGAAGCGGGCGGGAGCGCGTGACGCTGGCGCGTCCGGCTCCCGCCCAGGCCGCGGGGGCGCGGCCTCATTCCGTCGGGGTTACTTCAAGATCGTGACCGGGCTCACGTCCTTCGTGTACGGCGTCTCCGCCTGGACGTAGTAGCGACCCGACGCGAGGGTCTTGCCGCGATCGTCCTTGCCGTCGAACCGGACCAGGTGCGTTCCGGCCGGCACGTTCGACTCGTCCATCAGGAGCCGCACCATCCGGCCGCGGGCGTCGAACACCCGGATGCGGAGCCCGCCGTCCTGCGGCGTCAGCACCGTCACGACCGCTTCGGGGTTCAGCGGGTTCGGGCCCAGCTTCTTGATCACGCCGCGCTCCGGCACGACCGACGTGCTGACGTGCGCCGTCACGGCGGTTCCGTTCAGCAGCGTCGCATGAAGCGTCATGTCCGCCGCGACCGGGGTGGTCAGGTTGGCGAAGAGCGCGCGCAGGTCGTCCTTCGTGAAGTCCATGCGGAGCTCCAGGGCGCCGTTTCCGTCCCGGTCGTGCGTGCCGTCCACGCTCTCGACGAGCGGGGCGATCGCCTCGACGGTTCCCGATCCCGTCCACGCGGTCAGGCGCAGGGAGGCCGGGTCGACGTCGGCGACCGCGAAGCCGGTGACCGGCTCCAGGTAGACGCGCTCACGGGGCTTGCCGATGTTGAGCTTGATCGGGTCCGCCTCGGACCAGGCGCGCGCCACCGGCCCGGTCTCGACATGCGTCACCGTGACCGTCACGACGACGTCGCGCGTCAGGCCCGGATCCGCCCAGTCGGCGGCGGTCAGGATGACGTGATACGTCCCCACGCCGTTCGTCGCGGCGGTGAGCGTCAGGTTGCCCGTGCCGTCACCGGCGTCGGTCAACGAGGCCTGCAGGGCCGCGCCGGCGTCGGAGCTCTTGATGCTCAAGTTCGGAGCCCCGGGCGTGCACGATTCATCCGGGTCGCTGGCGCTCACGGCGACGGCCGTGACGGCCCCTTCGCCGAGCGAAGCCGAGTACGACGGCTGGTCCCACGCCGGAGCTCGGTTCGTGTTCGTGACCGTGATCGTGAACGTCTCCCAGTCCAGGGCCGTTCCGTCCCAGACGGAGATCGTCGCCGAGTAGCTGCCCGACTGGCAGTAGCCCGGAGACAGGTCGAGCGTCGCCGCCAGGGAGCCCGGACCGCTGCTCACCGGCGTCAGCACCGCGAAGCTCGGAAGCGTGACGCTCCACGTCAGGTTGTTGCCGTCGGGATCGCTGGCCGAGACCGCGACGTGGCGCACCTGCCCCTCGGCGACCGTCTGGTTTCCAATCGCCGCCAGGACCGGCGGACGGTTCTGCACCTGGCTCGCCGTGACCGTCACGTTGAACGACTGCTCCACGGTGGCCTGCCCGTCGGAGAGGCGGACCGTGATCGACGTCGTTCCGAGCGGCGTGGACAAGGACGGCGCCAGCGTGATGTTGCCCGACCCGCCGCCGTAGTCGCTCAGCGTCGCGTACGCCGGCAGAGGGCCGCTCGAGAAGGTGACCGCGTCGCCGTCCGGGTCATAGCCGGTCAGCGACACGAACTGCGTGGTTCCCTGCTCCACCGTGCGGTCGCCGATGGCGAACAGGACCGGCGCCGTGTTGGCGTTCGTCACCTCGATCGAGACGGAGCCCTGGTCGGTGCCTCCGAAATCGTCGTCGGCGAGGAACGAGACGACGTAGCTCCCCGCCTGGTCGGTGTTCGGCGTCCAGTCGAACGTGCCGGTGTTGTTGAAGTGGTCGGTGAACGTCGCCCCCGTCGGCAGGTTCGCCGCGAAGAGGAAGACCGTCTGGTTGTCGGGATCAGTGGCGCTCACGGTGAACGTGAGATCCGTCCCCTCCGACACGGTCTGCGGACCGGGCAGGGAGAGAACCGGAGGCGCCGCGGCGGCCGGCGCGCTCGTGAAGAGCCCGCCCGCCACGAAGAGCGCGGCGACCGTCGTGTGCAGGAAACCTGCGAAGCGGCGCATACGAACCCCCAGTCATTCGGACGAAACGGAACTTCGCGCCCCATCCGTGGGGTCCGCTCGACTCCCGTGAAGTAATGGTTCGGTCCGTGAGGATGCATAGCGTGGGCCATTGCCGGAAAATGGCACAGGGACGCTGTAAGACCGATACTTACCTCGGAGTTGGCGGTAGCGGACGCGTTCCCGGGAGTTGCGTTCCGCGTGGCTCGATCCGGCCGGCACAGCCACATCCGGTCGGATCCGGCCACCATTCACGTGGAACCGCACGAGGCCTCCCGCCATACTAAAGGGAGACAACGTCGTCCCGTTTTCCATCCCATCCAGGAGGCAGCAACGTGGCGAAAGCGAGCCCCAAGCGTCAGGCCCCGAAGAAAGGCGAAACGCTTCAGGACTGGATCAAGACCCTGGTGATCGTCCTGGCCGTGGTCATCACCTTCCGCGGCGTGGTGGCGCAGGCCTACCAGATCCCGACCGGCTCGATGGAGCGGACGCTCCTGATCGGCGACTACCTCTACATCAACAAGATGCTCTACGGGTCGGAGATCGACATCGGCTTCCACGGGCATCGCTACTTCTATCACCGCTTCCCCGCGTTCCGGCACCCGGAGCCCGGCGACATCATCGTGTTCCGGTATCCGGTCAACCCGCAGCAGGACTTCATCAAGCGCTGCGTGGCGGTCGCGGGACAGACGGTGGAGGTCCGCGACAAGGTCCTCTACGTGGACGGGAAGCGGCAGAACGAGCCGTACGCCGTTCACGACGACGCGCGGGTCTTCCCGCGCGAGATCACGGTGCGCGACAACTTCGGACCGATCAAGGTCCCGCCCCATTGTCTCTTCATGATGGGCGACAACCGCGACAACAGCCTCGACAGCCGCTTCTGGGGTCCCCTGCCGGAGAACATGGTCAAGGGAAAGGCGATGTTCACCTACTTCTCGTGGGATCCCGGCGAGCACATGGTGCGCTTCAATCGGATGTTCCGGGGGATCAGCTAGAGGGAGGCGGATCCCCGCCGGACGCCGGAACAGGAGGAATCGTCTCATGACCCAATCCCAGGTCTTGAAGAGGCTCCAGCGAACCCACTGGAGGAGCCTCGAGCGACTCACCAAGAAGGCGTACCAGGCCGGCTTCGAGGCCGGCCTTGCCCGCGCGCGCGGCGGATCGCGCCGCGGACGCAGCATCCGCGCCGACGCGACGGTCGAAGGACTCCTGCGTCGAATCGACCGCCACTTCGGGCTGGAGCGCTACGGGTTCGAGGTGCGCGTCGTGCACCCCGTGTCGGGCCGCCGGGTGCCCTCCCGGGACCTCCTGGCCCATCACATCGCCTCGAACGGAGGCTGAGTTTTCAGCGGCGCCGCCCGTGCGCCGCAGCTGAACCGCGCTCCCG
>DASSLZ010000273.1:0-3392 GCA_035689165.1 Candidatus Eiseniibacteriota bacterium
CGGCAGGAAGGCCGCTCCGCGCCGGACCGGCAGGCAGCGAGCGCAGCAGCTTCGCCAGGTACTCGGCCGAGTGCGCGCACTCCAGCGAGCGCACGGCGGCGCGCGCGAACACGTCCCCCGACTCACGGAGGGCGACGGGAAGGGGTGCTAACGCATACGGGCCGAGCGGATGGTCCTTCCGGACGTCCACCGCGACGCCCGACGCGCGCGCGGCGGGTCCCACCATGCCGAGCTCCACTGCGGTCTCGCGGGGCAGCACGCCGGTCTCCTCCAGGCGCGACCGGGCCGTGGAGTTCTTGAGGATCAAGAGGAAGGAACGCCCCAGCTCGGCGACCGCCCGATCCACGGCGGCAGCCATCGCGTGCGCGCCCTCGTCGGAAAGATCGGCGGCCACGCCTCCGGGCCGGATCCATCCCACGCCCATCCGGTTGCCGCACGCGGCCAGCGTGAGGTTCAGGAGATCCCCGCGGATCCGCCCGCAGAACGCGGCGGCCGGCAGGTAGCCGATGTCGCCGGAGAGCGCTCCGAGGTCTCCGGCGTGATTGGCCATCCGCTCCAGCTCGAGCGCGATTGCGCGGAGCGCCGCTCCCCGCTGGGGGACGGGCGTGTCGGTCAGCGCCTCCACGATCTGCGCGTAGGCGGAGGCGTGTCCCGCGGACATGTCCCCCGCGACGGCGTCCACGCGATGGACGGTGCGGGCGTCGGGACCTCCCTCCATCGCGCGCTCGATGCCCCGGTACTGGTAGCCCAGGGAGATCTCCAGATGGATCACGCGCTCGCCATGGCACTGGAAGCGGAAGTGGCCGGGCTCGATCACGCCGGCATGGACCGGACCGACCGCCACCTCGTGAACCTCCTCGCCCGCCACGGCGAAATACCCCATGACGCCGGGCCGCGGCGCTTCCAGGGCCGTCGTGGCCGCGCCGGCGGGTGCGCGGCGGGGCCGGACGAACCGTACCGGCTTGAGCCACGGGTGCCCTTCCGGCACCAGGCCCCACGTCTCCGCGATCTCCCGTTCGAAGAGGTGCGCCTGGGGCATGTCCGGGGTGAGCGCCGGGAAGGCCTCGCCGGCGCGCATCGAGGTCACGAGCAGGTTCCGATCCTCGGGGCGCTCGAGGATCGCCACGACCCGGACCGCGTCCTCGTCCGGAAATCCGAAGAGGGAGACCAGCCGCGCCGCGGGCGTCGTGACGACCGCTTCGCGAAACGGGTCCGACTGAAGGCAGGGCACGTCGGCGAGCGGCGCCGATCCGCCATTTCCGAGAGGAAGAAACGCGCGGATGGTCATCGGATGGCGGGGACGCCGGCGCCAACGAGCGCCGCCGCCGAGCGGAGCGCAGCCGAGAGCCCCGCCGGAAGGTAGACGCCGAGGATGAGCGACGCCGCCAGGAGGGCGAGCGGCGGCAGCACGGCGAGACGGCTCTCCCCGGCGGCCCCGGGCATCGCCGGCGACGGCCCCTCGCCCTGGGCCATGCGGGTCATCGTGGCCGCCATCCCGACGAACGCCACCGTCAGGAGCGCCAGGTAGAGCGCGGCGATCGCGAAGCGCCCCTGTTCCAGGGCGCCGCGAAGGATCAGGAGCTCGCTCGCGAAGGTCCCGAAGGGCGGCGAGCCCGCGATCGCGAAGAGTCCCGCCACCCAGAGCGCGCCCGTCACCGGAACGCGGCGGAAGAGCCCGCGGACGTCGCGGGCGGTCTTGGTGCGATAGGCCGCGAGGATGTTCCCCGCGAGGAGGAAGAGCATCGCCTTGACGACGGAGTGGTTCACCGCGTGCAGCATCGCGCCGAAGGTGGCGGCCCCGCCCACGCCCACGCCGAGCGCGAGGATGCCCATGTGTTCCACGCTGGAGTAGGCGAGGAGCCGCTTGTAGTCGGCCTGCGCCACGAGAAACGCCGCCGCGAGCGCGATGGAGAGGAGGCCGAACACGATGAGCATCCCCCCCGTGTAGGTGCCGAGCCCGGCCGCGCCGCAGATCTGCAGCACGCGCAGGATCCCCACGAAGGCGCAGTTCAAGAGCGCGCCCGAGAGGAGCGCCGAAACCACCGAGGGCGCTTCGCTGTGCGCGTCAGGGAGCCAGGTGTGGAGCGGTGCCAAGCCCATCTTCGTGCCGTAGCCGATCAGAAGGAACAGGAACGCGCCCTTGAGCCAGGGGGTCTGCAGCGCGGCCGCCTGCTCGGTCAGGAGCTTGGCACTCAGAGGCAGGCTGGCGCCGCCCGGCGCGGTCGCGGCCACCACCAGAAAGAAGTTCCCGAGCAAGGCGAGACCGATCCCCACCGAGCAGATGAGGAGATACTTCCAGGTCGCCTCGAGCGAGCGGTGATGGCGGTGGAAGTAGATGAGCGGCGCGCTGGCCAGCGTGGTCGCCTCGATGGCGACCCAGAGGAGCCCGAGATGGTCGCTCACGACCACGAGCGTCATCGTGGCGAGGAAGAAGAGCAGGCACCCGGTGAACACCGCCTCCGGGGCGTTCGTGAAGCGGAACCCCTCGACGAAATCCTCCCGCGCCCCCGGGAACTCGCGGCCGAGGTATCCGACGGCGTAGACCGCCGCGACCAGGAAGAGCCCGCTCGTGATCGTCAGGAAGAGCTGGCCGATCGCGTCCAGGGCGAGCACGCCACCCCAGCCGGGACCGGGTGCCCGGACCCAGAGCGAAGCGGTGAGCCCCGCGTGCGCGCCCGCCGTGAGGAGCAGAAGCGCGCGGCGCCACGGCGCCGGCCGGATGAAGAAGGCGAGGAGGCCGGCCGCGGCCGGGATCAGGACCAGCGCGGAGAGCATCGCTACTCCTTGAGCGCGGCGAGCCGGGTCGTGTCGATGCTGTCGAACTCGCGGCTGATGTGGAACACCGTGATGCCCATGACGAACACCGCCACGAACACGTCGAGCAGGATCCCCATCTCGACCAGCACGGGCGCCTGGTAGGCGATCCCCACGCCGAAGGCGTAGATCCCGTTCTCGAAGACCAGGTAGCCGAGCGCCTGGCTCACCGCCTTCTTCCGGCTCACCACGAGGAAGAGCCCCACGAAGAGGATCGAGAGCGACGTGGGGACGAGGAGATCGGAGGCCGCCGCGGCCGGAAGCGGCAGGCGGCGCGCCACCCACAGGGCGATCAGGAAGGCCACGACTCCGGCGAGCACCGACGGGACGTAGCCGACGAAGGGTTCCACCTCGCGGCGGATCTTCGCCCCGCGAAGCGCGCGGAAGAGGAGCCAGGGGAAGACGACCCCCTTGAGCAGGATGCCGGCGGCGCCGATCGCGACGAACGGGGGCGTCAGGTGGCCCGCGTTCGCCAGGATGGCGGTCACGCCGAGCAGCACCCCCTGCACCGCCACCGTCCGGATGCTCGCGTTCAGGCGGCTCAGCCCGAGCAGGCGGAGATTCGTGAAGACCAGGAG
>DASSLZ010000274.1:0-12453 GCA_035689165.1 Candidatus Eiseniibacteriota bacterium
ACTGCTGCTGCCACGGCTCGTTCGCCTTCCGCGAGGAAGGGTTCGAGACGATCATGGTGAACTGCAACCCCGAGACCGTCTCCACCGACTACGACACGTCGGACCGCCTCTACTTCGAGCCGCTCACCTTCGAGGACGTGATGAACGTGATCGAGCGCGAGAAGCCCGAAGGGGTGGTGATCCAGTTCGGCGGGCAGACGCCGCTCCGGCTGGCGCTGCCGCTCCATCGCGCGGGCGTGCCGATCCTTGGCACCAGCCCCGACGCGATCGACCTGGCCGAGGATCGGCGCCGCTTCAGCACCCTTCTCGACGAGCTGGGCATTCCGCAGCCCGAGAGCGGCACGGCCACCTCGCTGGAAGGCGCGAAGGAGGTCGCCGCGCGCGTCGGCTATCCGGTGCTGGTGCGCCCCTCGTACGTCCTGGGCGGCCGCGCCATGGCGATCGTCTACGCCGAGGCGCATCTCGAGCAGTACGTCCGCGAGGCGGTGCGCACCTCGCCCGAGCACCCGATCCTGATCGACCGCTTCCTCGAGCACGCCCAGGAGCTGGACGTGGACGCGGTGGCGGACGGGGAGCGGGTCGTGATCGGCGGGATTCTGCAGCACATCGAGGAGGCGGGCATCCACAGCGGCGACTCGTGCGCCGTGCTGCCGACGTTCGACGTGCCGGAGCGGCATCTCGAGACGATCCGCGACGCCACGCGGCGGCTGGGGCTCCGGCTGGGCGTGCGCGGGCTGATGAACGTCCAGTTCGCGATCCAGAGGGACCGCGTCTACGTCCTGGAGGTGAATCCCCGCGCCTCGCGGACGGTGCCGTTCATCAGCAAGGCGACCGGCGTGCCGCTGGCCAAGGTCGCGGCGCGGGTCATGGCGGGACGGTCCCTGGCGGAGCAGGGGATCACCACCGATCTCACGGTGGATCGGTTCTTCATCAAGGCCCCCGTGTTTCCCTTCTTGAAGTTCCCGGGCGCCGACATCCTGCTCGGCCCCGAGATGAAGTCGACCGGGGAGGTCATGGGGATCTCGGAGAACTTCGGCATCGCCTTCGCCAAGGCGATGTCGGCCGCGGGATCGGAGATCCCGACATCCGGGACCGCGTTCGTGAGCGTGAACGACCACGACAAGGAGCCGGTGCTCCCGATCGCCGCCGCGCTGCACGAGATGGGTTTCGCCCTGATCGCGACGCGCGGAACCGCGGCCTTCTTGGAGAGTCGCGGCGTTCCCTGCGCGATGATCTACAAGGTGAACGAAGGCCGCCCGCACGTGGTGGACCGGATCAAGAGCCGCGGAATCGATTTGATCGTGAACACGCCGCTCGGCGAGGCGTCGTTCTACGACGACGGCGCCATCCGGAAGAACGCCATCCTCTACGGCGTCCTATGCCTCACGACGATCACCGCAGCCGCGGCGACGGTGGAAGCGATCCGCGCCCTGCGTGAGCGCGGCGCGTCGGAGGTGGTCAGTCTGCAGGAGATCCACGCGCCTGCAGTCGAGAAGACGCAGGAAGATACGAGCACCGCGGTGGTGAGTCAGCGCTAGTCGACAACATCTGCTGCACCGGACCCCCGTTTCGTATACACGCGCCGGGGAAGACCGACCCCAAGGCGCGAGGCGCTTACTCCGCTGTTGCGTGCTGTGAGACCGAGTGACACACGCAACATACTCCAGAGTATGTCAGCAGCCTGACCGGCGGATGGAGCCAAGCAGGGCGCCATGATCCTCGTCGTTCCCGTCGACCCGCAGTTCCTTCCGGAAACGATGCTCCTGATCGCGGCCGTATTTTCCGGCGTGGCGGCGATTCGCTTTCTCGTGCTCGGACACCGCGCGAACGCGGCAAGGGCAGCCGCCGGGGCGCTGGGCTGCATCGTCTTCGCCTTCGTGCTCGCCAAGACGATGCATGCTTCACCGGAAACGCTGGGGCTGGTACCGGCTGCGAAGAGCGACACGGCGGCCCCCACCGCAACGACGACCCTCGTGCTGGGAGGCGTTCTGGTGCGCGTCGCGTCGGCCGACCAGTACGTCCTGTCCGTCGAGGGGGAGCCCTTCCTGACGCTCGATCTCCAGCGATCGAAGCTGCGCGTGACGTGCACGGTCCAATCCGAGCAGGGAGCCGCAGCGAAGATCGTCCAGAATTCCGTTCCCGTGCGAGCCGGTTTCCTGGACACCCGCCGGGATCCCCACACGCTGCTCGTCCTGGCCGGCGGCAAGAACGTGTTACGGGTTCACTACGCGACCCCCGCACGCGTGGAGATCGAAGGCGACTTCTTCGAGCGGAAGCGCGAGGACGACACCCAGGTCTCCATTCACCTGATCTCGTTCCGGAAGGGAATCGAATGGGCGGGAGGCCGGATCGCGGAAGGGACTACCGTGGATTTGACCGCTCAGGGCCCTGGTCGGGTCGATTTCGGTTCCACCGGCGCCGTTCGCGTCGTCCCGGGGAAGTGAACCGGCGTCAGCTCCTACCCTTTTTCTCCCCGCCCAGATCCACCGCTCGCCACAGATACCAGCTCGCCACCGAACGATAGGGCCTCCATCGTTCGCCGTGCGCGAGCAGCTTCGCGGGCGTGGGGAGCGAGCGCTTCCGATAGGCGATGGAGAATCCTTTCCGCACGCCGTAGTCGGTGGCGGGGAGGACGTCGGGCCGGCCGAGGCGGAACATCAGGAGCATCTCGGCGGTCCACCGCCCGATCCCGCGAATGGACGTGAGGCGCTCGACGATCTCCTCATCGTCGAGCCCGCGAAGACGGGCCGACGTGGGGACGGTGCCGTCGAGGGTCTTCGCGGCGAGGTCGCGGATGGCGAGCATCTTGGCGCGCGAGAGTCCGGCGCCGCGCATCGCTTCGTCGGACGCCGCGAGCACCCCCTCGGGCGTGGGGCCGGTGCCGGGGAAGAGCGCGTCGAAGCGTCCCCAGATCGTAGCCGCGGCCTTGCCGTTCAGCTGCTGGTAGGCGATCGACTCGGCGAGCGCCAAAAACGGACTCTTGGTCGAGCGGGTGGCGTGGAAGCCGCAGTCCCCGACCCGGTCCATCAGCTTGGCGAGCGTGGGATCGGCGTCGCGCAGGTGGCGCACGGCGTGGTCGATGTAGTCGGGCGAAGTGGCGCGCTTGGGCTTGGGCATGGAGCCCAAGAGCCTACCGGCTCCGGTTTCCCCGGACAATCCCGTATGATGCCCCCATGGCGCGCCGGCTTCGTACCGACCTGCCGTTCAAGCGAATCGCGGTCGTGCTCTCGGGAGGGGGCGCGCTGGCCGCGTATGAGACGGGCGTTCTCCGCACCCTGGAGCGGATCGGGCTCCGCCCCGCGATCGTCTCGGGGGCTTCGGCGGGCGCGCTGAACGCGGTGGCCTGGGTGGCGCACGACTTCAAGACGGCCGCGCTCGAGCGCGTCTGGCGCCATGTGGACGCGGCGGAGATCGGCATGCGCTGGACGACCGTCGCGCTCCGCGCGGCGGGCGGTCTTCTCCTGGTGCTCGGCCTGATGCAGGCCCTCGTGAGCGTGACCGGCTCCTCCGACTTGAGCTTCCTCGCCCTGTTCCATCACGGTGCGCCGGTGGGGCTCTGGCCCACGTCGTCCTTCCTCGACATCATGGCGTGGCTCCTGGTCGCGGCCGGCGGGTACGCGCTGCTCCGCTCCTCCCGCGAGGCGGAGAAATTTCTCGCGCGGTTCGGAGACCCCGACTCGGAGCGCCGGGTCCGGCTGTGGGGCGCGATCATCCTGCTCCTCTGGTCGATCGCGCACTTCACGACGTGGCTCCTGGCCTGGCCCTGGCCCCATCGCTTCAGCGCCACGCTGCTGGCGGTGACCGCGGGCGTGTGGTTCGTGACCCGCTCCCAGCGCGCAGGCGCCATCGCCCGCCGCGTTCTCTTCCTTCTCATGCCCGAGACGGACGGCCGCGGGATCTGGGGGAGCGCCGCGCGCCGGCGCCTGCTGAGGCGCCTCATCGGGGTCCGGCGCCTGGAGCGGCTCTGGCCGGGCGAGACGCATCTCATCCTGAGCGCGCTCGCGCTGGACAACGGCCGCATCGCCCATTTCGTGAACTGGCCCGCGACCAAGGCGCGCTTCCATGCGCGGGTCGAGACCGCCCTGGGGGAAGTGATCCCGCTGGTGGGTCCGGAAGAGGTGGTGGAGGCCGCGATCGCCTCTTCTGCGATTCCCGTGCTCTTCGAGCCCGCGCGGATCGGGGGACGCGATTTCGTGGACGCCGTCGCTTTCTCGATGCACCCCCTGCGGGCCGCCATCTACGACGATGCCGACGCCGCGGTGGTGATCGTCGTGGCCCCGAGCGGCGCTCCGCCCGCGCCCAGGCCGCCTCGAAATCCCTTCGAAGTCTGGGGGCGCTACCTGGATCTCGCCAACTGGCGCGACCTGCA
Source organism: Candidatus Eiseniibacteriota bacterium (assembly GCA_035689165.1). GTDB lineage: Bacteria > Eisenbacteria > RBG-16-71-46 > SZUA-252 > SZUA-252 > DASQJL01. The sequence continues at coordinate 4,370 of DASSLZ010000274.1, forward strand.
GCAGGAGCTGGTCTCCCTGCCCGGCGACTGGCATAGCAAGGAGGCGCCGCATGCGCTCTGCCTGGTGGAACCGGAAGCGGCGCTCCCGGGCGGAACGCTCGCGTATTCGCCCAAGATCGCTGCGCGGCTGATCCGGCGCGGGGAGCTGGACGCGCTGCGGGCGCTCGATCGCGCGGGGTGGCTCGAGACGTAGATGCCGCTCCTCACTCGGGAATGGCCGCGGCTGCCCGAGGCGCGCCGCGGCTACGTGGACGCCATCTTTCGCCGGATCGCTCCCCGCTACGACTTCCTCACGCGCGTGCTCTCGTTCGGCCAGGACCGCCGCTGGAAAGAGGCCGTGATCGCGCGGCTGCCCGCGCCGCGCGAGAACGGCGTCATCCTCGACCTGGCCACGGGCACGGGCGAGCTGCCGCTCCTGGCGCGGAAGCGGGGCCGTCCCGAGCGCGTGGTCGCGGTGGATCGAAGCCGCTCCATGCTCGAGCGGGGGCGCGTCAAGGTGGCGGCGGCGGGAGCGGACCGGATCCATTTCGTGGCGGGAGATCTGAACACCGTGCCGGTCGCCGAGAAGGCGTTCGACGCCGTGCTCATCGGCTACGGCCTGCGCTATCCGCAAGACCTGCGCCGCGTGCTCGCGGAGATCCTCCGCTCGCTCCGGCCGGGCGGCGTCTTCGTGTCGCTCGATTTCGGGGTGCCGCGGAACGGCTTCCTGCGCCGCGTGATGTTCGGCTACCTGCTCGGGATGGGGACCGTCTGGGGCGCGCTGCTGCATGGAAAGCCGGGCACCTACTGGCACATCGTGGAATCGCTGCGGGCCTATCCGGGACAGGCGCGGCTGGCGGAGCTGATGGAGGAGGTGGGCTACGAGCGGGTGCGCGTGGAGGAGCGGCTGTTCGGCTCCTCGGCGATCGTGACCGGCGTGCGCGGCCCGGTCACGGCTTGAGGAAGCGGTAGACGAGCCGTTTCACCTGCTCACTGGCCACGAGCCGGATTCCTCTCCGGGTGCGAAACCACCGGCCGGGCCCATGCGGATCGGCGCCCCGGGAAGGCGTCGCGTAGACGACGGCGACGCCGCGTCCGGCGAGCGCGCGGCGGACGACCCATCGCACGCGCGCCAGGTGGAACTTCGAGGTGATCACGAGGAGGTTCCTCCAGCCCCGCTCGGCGACCAGGCCCGCGAGCGCCCGCGCCTCGTTCCTGGTGCCCCAGCGGCGCGGTGTCACGTGGCGCACCTCGACGTTGTTTCGCTCCAGGATCACGAAGAAGTGGCGTTGTTCCGGCGGCACGACATCGACGGCTTCCTGCAGCGCGTCCACGCCGGGAAGCCCCAGGAGCGCATAGCGCCGCCACTCGAAGCGGGCCACGCTGACGACCAGCGCCATCTCCGGCGCGTCCGACGCATGCATGAGCACCTGCCAGAGGCCGGCCGCGCATTCCTTGCGCGCCTGCCCCCCCGCGAACACGAAGATGGCGTCGGGGCGAGGGCCTTTCGCCGGAGGCGGATCGGGCAGGCGCGATCCGGCCATGCTCAGCGGAGCATCAGGTAGAGCGACGCCGCCGACGCGACGGCGCCGAGCAGAAGTCCCGCCGCCGCGATCGTTCGCACGGCGCCCCGCCCGACGGCCAGCGCGATCCCCATTTTGAATACCGTATTCGAAAGAACGCCCACGGCGATCGCCTGCGCGGCGATCAGGAGCATCGAGGGATCTTCCGCGGTGCGCGCCATCGAGATCGTGAGCGCGTCCACATCGGTCAAGCCGAGCACCGCGCCGGAGGCGAGGAGACCCGCGCCGCCCCACAGCGTGCGCACGGCGTGCACGGCGAAGAGCACCACCTGGAAGATCGCCGCCATCTGGAGCGCGCTCTTCAGCTGGAGCGGGTTCCTGGGCTCGGGCATCGAGGCGTGGTTGTCGCGCGCGCGCCGGATCCCGATCAGCGTCACGAGCACGGTGACCGCGAAGGGGGCGGCCAGGTAGGGAAGTGTCTGGGTCATGAGATCGGTGTTCAGCACGGCTGTGGCCACGACGACGCGCACGTAGAGCAGCGCGCAGGCGGCGAGGATGCCAAAGGCGAGCGGCGGCCCCGCTTCGGGATGCTCGCGGCTCTGGCGCGAGAAGGTGAGCGTGGTGCTGGTCGAGGAGATCAGCCCGCCCAGCAGTCCCGCCACCAGGTAGCCGTGCTTCTCGCCGATCACGCGGCGGGCGATGAATCCGAGATAGGAGAGCCCCGAGAAGAAGAGCACCAGGATCCAGAGCTGGCGCGGTCGGATGCCGCCGAGCGGGCCGTAGGGCCCCTGGGGGAGCAGCGGGAGGATCACGACGGCCATGACGAGGAACTGCGCGGCCGCGCGGACCTCGCGGGAATCCAGGTGGCTCACGGCATGGTGCAGGCGGGACTTCTCGACGAGGAGGAGGGCCGTGACCGCGATCATGCCGCTCGCGAGCACCAGCCGGCCGGCGCCCGCCAGCACGCCCGCCGCGATCACGACGAGGGCGGCGACCTCGGTGGTGGCCTCGACGTCTTCGCGATGGAGCTTCCAGTAGCCGCCCGCCACGACCGCGGCGCCGCCGGCCGCGAGCACGGCACCCAGCTCCGGGGCTTGGAGCGCCCAGCAGAGCCCCGCCGCGCCGGCGAGGAGCCCGAGAAGGGTGAAGGTGCGGATGCCGCCGAACCGGGCGCGGGGGCCGGTCGCGTGCCCCGACCACTGGCGTTCGATCCCGATGGCGGCGCCGCCGAGCCCTGCGATCGCGACGTGGAGCGCGGCCTCCGCCTCGGGGGACATGGACCGACTCTAGCCGACAGGGGGGAGCGCTGGAAGCCGTCTCGTCTCAGCGTGTCTCCGTCACAAGACAGCTGTCTTTGCTTTCACACGCGCCAGCGCGGGCAAATATCGATGGAGACTGGAATGCCAGTCTTCATAGGGAAGCTAGAAGGGCGAAGGCGGATTCGAACTTGGCGATCTCTGAAACGCCACCTTCTCCGCGGGGGCCCGGCGCAGCACGCGCGGGAGCGCGCCGGCGATCCAGACCAGCCAGGCGAGGATCCATGCCGATCCGCTCACCGAGAGCATCGCCATGCGCGCCGAGGGCAGGAGCTCCGCGAGGAGCCGCGTGACCACGGCCGTCGCGAGAAGGAGCGCCATCGCAGGCCGAAGCACGAACCCTTCCTGGACGATCGGGTAGCTTCCATGGCGGATCACGACCCGCGTCGCGATGCCGGCCGAGAGCGTCCCGAATCCGCCGATGAAGAGCGTGTGCGCTCCGAGAAGCGGAAGATGGGGCGCCAGGGCCATGAGCCAGAGTCCCGCGAAGATCATCCACCCCGATCCCCACAGGAAGTAGGAGACGCGATCGTGGCGTCCAGGCAGACGGAACAGCTTCCACACCAAGAGAAGCACGAGGGAACCGGTGACCGCGCGGACCAACGCTCCAGCCTGCAGCCGGCCGGAAGCCTCGAGCAGCAAGGACCCCAGCATCGCGAGCGCGATCAGCGCATAGAGAATGCGCCGCGGCTTCCGCACGTGCGGCTTCGCGATTCCGGGGATGACGAGGGGATCGCGCATCGACGTGAACGTGGGCACCAGGAGCCCGCCCACGCCCAGCACGATGGAGAGGATCATCCCCATCCAGATGAGGCGGAGCCCGAAGCGAGGCGAGGGCTCGGCCCAGGCGCCCAGCGCGGCGCCGCCGGCCATGATCGCGCCGGCGAAGCCGAGGAGGAGCCCGAACGCCACGAGCAGGAACTCCTCGGGCGGAGGCGACGTGCTCTTGCTCACACGGCGGAGCGCCATCACGACGACCAGGGCGAGCGTGGCCACGTAGAAGAGCTGCACGGCGAGGATCGAACCGAGCAGGGCCGCGGTACCGACGCCGAGCATCAGGACGGTCGCGGTGGCCAGTTCCCAGGGGCGGCTGGGGAGGGAGTGCATCCACGCGGGCATCGAGGTGAGCAGGAAGCCCAGGATGAAGGCGTGCTGGAAGCCCTGGATCATCAGTGTCCAGTGCGTCACGGCCGGATAGGGGATCAGGCCGGCCGCGTGGAGCGGCCAGAGCAGCGCGCCCACGACCCCGTAGAGAACGCCGAGCGGAAAGAGCACGCGATAGGGGTCGATTGCCTTTCGAGCCGCTGTTGCTCCGGGTGCGGCCGCCCGCGGGACGGGCGCCGGGCGGAGGGGTGTCGCCACGGCCCTCACCAGTCCCGGCGGCCGAAGACGCGGGCCGCCACGGCAAGGGGAACCGCGGTCTCGACGAGGAGCACGGCCAGGCCGAGGAGCGCGCCACCGCCGCCGCCCAGGAGCTTTACGAGCACCGCGGAGGTCGGTCCGAAGAGCGCTCCGGAGCCGACGGCCAGGGTCACGAGGACGCGGGCGAGATCCACCGGGTTCAGCAATAGGGCCGGAAAGAGCACCGACTGGAGCGGCACGCCGCGCAGGAGCGCCGTGGCGCCGAGAACGGCCAGATCGTAGGCGATCACGAGGAGCAGCCAGAGGAACACCGCGGCGGCGAGCGCCTTGACGCGGTCGGCCAGGATCGAGGCGAGCGCGAGCGCGGCCGCGAGCGACAGGGATCCCAGGAGCAGCGACACGGCGGTGAGCGCGGCGAAGCCGCGGATCTGCTCGGGTCCCGCCTGGAGGGCCACGATCAGGCCGCCCGCGCCAAACCCGATCGCCTGCGCCGCGCCCAGCGCGGCGGTCAGGCCGAGGTACTTGCCCGCGAGGACCTCGCCGCGGCCGACCGGCTGCGCCAGCAAGAGTGGCAGTGTCTCCGCGCTGCCCGACACGCTGCCCACTCCGAGCACCAGTCCGGTCAACGGCACGGTGAAGAGCACCAGATTCAAGAGGCTCAGCGTGACGCGGGAGAAGCCCTGGAAGCCGACCTCGCCACTCTGCACGAGACCGAAGAAGGAGACGCCGAGGACGAGCGCTGCGAAGAGCGCGGTGAAGGCGAAGAGCCAGCGGGTTTCGAGCGCGCGCCGGTACTCCTCGCGCGCGATCACTACGATACGGCGCGGGCGGCCCGGAACGGAGGGCGTTGCGACGGGGGCGACGGCGGCGATGGGTGCGGCGTTCATCGATGTCCCTCCACCAGGTGGGAGCCCTGTACGAGGAAGACCCCGGCGGGCTTCCCGTCGAGGAGCCATGCGAAGTCGCTTCCCGGACGGTCCGCGGTGAATCGGACCGTCGCGGCGCCTCCCGGCGAGAGCGCGGCGGGGGATACCGCGCTCTCATAGCCGAGAAGCGAAAACTGGTGCGCGGACGGATCGCGGTTTTCGACCCGCACCAGGACCGCGGCGCCCTTGGGCACCTCGATGCGGGCCGGGAGCACGGCGCCGCCCTGGACCACGAGCGAAAGCGTGCGCTCCGCGCGCGCATTGGCGGGGACGGCGCGCGGCGCCACGGCGGCGGAGCGGGGCCGCGCGGCCGCGAGGATCAGCGCCGCGCCGGCGAGGACGACCAATGCAAGGAGGCCATAGCGCTTCATGGGTTTGACTCGGGCGGCGCGTTCCGCGCGTCGCGCTCCTTCCGCACCGCCGCCAGGAAGATCTCTTCCAGCGTGGGTCGCGTCAGCTCGAAGGTGCGGATCTCCACGCCGGCCTCGCGCAGCGCTTCGAGCGCGGCGACGCCGCGTCCATTCGCCCCCTCGATGGCGACGCGCCGCTCACCCCAGGGGGTGAACGCGATGCCCCGGCGGGCCAGGGCGGCACCCGCGGCCTCGGTGTTCCGCGCCTCGATCTCGAGCCGCGCGCTGGAGGCCTGCCGCGCGCGAAGGTCGGCCAGCGATTCCAGCGCGACCCGCCGGCCGCCCGCCAGGATCAGCACGCGGTCGGCCACGCGCTCGACTTCGGCCAGGAGATGCGAACAGAGGAGGATCGTCTTGCCGTCCTGGCGCAGCCCTTCGACCAGGGAGCGGAACTCCCAGGTGGCCTCGGGGTCGAGGCTGGCCGTCGGCTCGTCGAGCACGAGGAGCGACGGGTCCCCGAGCAGCGCCTGCGCGAGAAGGAGGCGCTGCGCGTAGCCTCCCGAGAGCTCCGAGGCGCGGCGTCCGGCCAGGGCGGTCATGCCGACGCGATCGAGCGCGCGGGAGACGGCGTACCCGTCCAGGCCGCGGAGCGCGGCGAAAAAGCCCAGCACCTCGGCCGCGGTGCGCCCCGCCGGGAGATCGACCCGCTGCGGCACGTAGCCCATCCCGCGCCGCGTCTCGGCCGCATGCGGCGGAAGGCCCGCGAGGCCGACCGCGATCGAGCCGGAGGTCGGGCGTGCCAGTCCCAGGATCAGCTTCAACGTCGTGGTCTTGCCCGCGCCGTTGGGTCCGATCAGGGCGAAGGTCTCGCCCGGCTCCACGGAGAAGGAGAGCCCGTCCACCGCCGTGACGGCGCCATAGCGCTTCGTGACGTCATGGAGTTGGATCATCGGGCCGCCTTGCGCCGGGCGATACCGATCACGCCCGCTCCCGCGAGGAGAAGGAACCCGGCCGCGGCGGGATGAACCTCGCGGTGGACCGGGCCCGCTGAAGACGAGGCGGCGGGCGATACGCCCGCCGCCGAGCGTGACCCGACGCCCGCGCCGGCGGGGCGGACCAGGGGGTAATGGTCCACCGCTTCGCTCGGGCGGAGCGCCGGGATCGTGCGCTCGGCAAGGGAGAGCGCCCCCGCAGCGGGGCTCTCGCCGAAGATCGCCAAGTCGGGATACTGCTTGGAGAGGAAGGCGAACGCGCTCACGGGGGCGTAGGGCACGTCGCCGATGCCGTCGGCGTTCAGATCGTAGGGGGCGCTCGCGCTCCAGTAGTTGCCGCGCGCGCCGTCGTCGAACCGGTTGTCGGTACGCCGCATGTCCAGCGCCACCGGGTAGTCGATGTTCACGAAGTCGTTCCCCGCGAACTCGTTTCCGTCGCAGGAGGAGAAGAGGATGACGCCCCAGCCGTCGTCCTGGACCAGATTCCCATGGATGCGGTTCCGGTTGGATCCATCCATGAAGACCGCGATCGTGTTGTCGACCAGGCGGTTTTCGTGGAAGAAGCCGTCCGAGCAGTCGCGCAGCAGGATGCCGTACGTCCGCGGGCCGCGGTTGTGCATGAAGTCGTTTCGGGCGAGCTCCAAGTGGTTCGAGAACATGATGGCGCAGCCGGCGATGTTGCCCGTGAAGCGGTTCCCGACGATCCGATTGTCCTGGCAGTACATGGTGTGGAGGCCGTAGCGGCCGTTGCCCGAGGAGCCGCACCCCTCGATGCGGATCGAATCGGCGAACGAAAGATAGATCCCGTCCATGAAGCGCCGGATCTCCGTTCGCCGGATGCGGGCGCCGCGGGAGTACCAGACGTGGACGCCGTTGCCGGCGGCGACGTCCATCTCGGGAGCGGCGTCGACCGAGGGAACGACGCGGCCGGTCAGCGAGCAATCCTCGACGTCCAGGTCGTCGGAGCGCTCGGCGGCGACGCCGTAGCGCACGTCTTCGATCCGGAGTCCGGCGAGGCGCGCGCCGGGGGCCGAAGACAGCCGGACGCCGGCGTCCAGGTCCTCGAACCGGTCGCCGCTCCGCCGGAGCGCGAGCCGTTCGATCCGGACGCCGGGGGCCAGGACCGTGATGATCGATCCGCGGCCGCCGCCGTCCACGACCGCGCCCGGGACGCCGATCAGCGCGACGCGGCGCGTGACCACGAGCGGTCCCGGGTGGACACCAGGCTCGAGAAGAAGCGTGTCGCCGTCGCCGGCGCCCAGGAGCCGCGCGGCGGCCTGGCCTGGAGCCACGCGGATCGTAGACGCCCCGGCGTGCGGGGAAGCCGCGCCCATGACGAGGAGGAGCGTGAGCGCCACGGCCGCGAGGAGGGCGACGAGCAGCGCGATCTGAAGTGCGGACGCGAGCCGCTCCGAAGCGCGCGGATTCATGCCGCCACCGCCGCCGCCGCCGGCGCGTGGGCGCGCCGATCGGCGCGGCGCTCCATCCAGAGCGCGAGCGGCCCCAGGAGCCAGGCGATCCCCAGCACGAGCGTGCCCGGGCCCGGGAGGCTCAGCACGTGGAAGTTGGCCATCTTGGAATAGCCGATCACCGGGGGCATGAACGCCTTCATGGTGATCGCCGCGTGCGGGTTCAG
>DASSLZ010000275.1:0-18443 GCA_035689165.1 Candidatus Eiseniibacteriota bacterium
GGGATCGCGGCGGGGCGGCGTGTTCCGCGCGCTCCGGCGCGCACAGTCGTGGGTCCTGATCCCCGACGGCTACGTCGGGTGGGCCCGCGCGGGGGCGCGCGCCGCCGGGCGGCGCATCCGGGCCGGCGGGATCGACGCGCTCTGGACCACGTCAAGCCCGGAGAGCGCGCACGTGGCGGGCCTTTCCCTGAAGCGCCGGTTCCGCCTTCCGTGGGTCGCCGATTTCCGCGATCCCTGGGTGGGGCGCGTCACCTATGCGCCCCCGTCGCGATGGCACGACGCGCGCCACCGGGCGCTCGAGGCGGCGGTGGTGCGCGCCGCGGACCGGATCACCGTCGTGAGCGAGGCGATGGCGGCCCTCTATCGCGATCGCTACCCCGATCTCGCGCCGGAGCGGATCGTCGTGCTGGAAAACGGCGTCGACCCCGACGACTGGAAGCGGGCGGACGCGGGCGGGTTTCCGTCCACCGCAGAGGACGCCGCGCGCGACCGGGGCCGCTTCGTGCTGCTGCACGCGGGACAGCTCGCGCATCGTCCCACCGCCCGCACCCTGCTCGAGGCGGCGCGACGGGTGATCGCGGCCGATCCGGCGCTCGCGGGGTCGCTCCGCGTCCGCTTCCTCGGTGGGAACGAGGAGATCGCCGCGGGCGATCCCCTCCTCCGCGCCCTGGGGGACGTCGTGGCGCTCGATCCCTCCCGCCCGCACCTGGAAGCGCTCGCCGCGATGCGGCGGGCCGACGCGCTGGCCCTGCTGGGGCACGGCGGCCGCGCCGACGCGTTCCTCTACACGGGGAAGATCTACGAATACCTCACCAGCGGAAGGCCGATCCTGGCCATCCTGGACGCCGGCCCCGCGGCGGCTCTGCTCCGTGAATCGGGCCATCGGGGCGTCTTCGCCTCCGCCGACGTGGCCGGGGTAGCCGCCTGGCTCGGGGCCGCCCTCGGCTCCTGGCGTGCCGGCGCGCACGCCGGCCCGCACGCCGGCGGGCACCGTCCCGACGTCCCGGACGGGCATCCGGGCGCCTGGGACCGCCAATTTTTGGCCGCCAGAGCCGCCGAAATGCTGTCTCGAATCGTGGACGCCTGACCCCTTCCCTAATTTTTTCCCCACCCTCTCCCCCCGGACTTAAGCCGAAGCGCCCCAACCGAATGAATTTTCAATTTTTCTGCGAATCCGGCTTGACACTCCGGAATCCCGAGGCCTAAAGTGCCGCTCGTGGCAAGAAGTGGGGGTAAGTGGGGAAACGTGTAGCTCCAGGGACGGAGCTGGTGGGAGGGTCAGGGCGGGATGGCAGCGTTCCGGGGCAGCTATACGCACACGATCGACCACAAGGGTCGCGTGAGCATCCCCGCGCGTTATCGGAGGCAGCTTTCGGGGGACGCCGATGAGACGTTCGTCGTCCTGCGGGGCCTCGACGCGTGCATCGCGCTCTATCCCGCCGACGAGTTCCGCCGTCTGGACGAGCGCCTCCGGTCGCGTTCCTTCGCCGACGAAGCCAACCGCCGCTACCAGCGCATGATGCTCGTCGACTCGCGGGACGAGACGCTCGACGCCCAGGGGCGCGTCGCCCTTCCCCCGCGGCTCATCGCGCACGCGCAGCTCGAAAAGGACGTCCTCGTGGCGGGCATGCTCGACCACCTCGAGCTGTGGAATCCCGAGCTGTTCGAGAAGTATCTGCAGAGCTCCCCTCGCACCTACGAAGAGATCGCCGGAGAACTCCTACTGTGATCGCACCGCTCCATTCCGCACGACGTCCGGCCGCGAGCGAGCGGCCGTTGCTCCAGTGGGAGGCCGCGTCCGGCCTCGCCTCCGCCACGCTTCGACTCTACGGCTCCCTGGGCCGCCGTGAGCTCGCGCTCGTCGTGGAGACGATCGCGGAGCGCGCGCGGTCGCCGCGGGACGTCGTCTCGATCGATTTCGAGAACGTCGCCCATCTCGACTTCCGCGCGCTTTCGGAGTTCGCGCAGAAGATCGCGCGGCACCGGCACCGGGGCGCTTCACTCTGGCTGGTCGGCCTGTCGCCGTACGTGCGCAGTCTGTTCGACGTCGCGGGCCAGGGGTCGGTGGTTCGTCAGCTGGCATGGCAGCCCGAAGAGCGGATCCGGCGCGAGCCGATTCGCGCCTTCGCGAGGAGCGGCGTGGACGGTGCTTCGGGAGCGGACCGCTTCCCGCGGTAGCGCCCCGCGAATCGATGCCGGGGCACGTCCCGGTCCTTGCCGATGAGGCCGTGCGTTTGCTGGTGACGGAGCCGCGGGGCACGTACGTCGATGCGACCCTGGGTGGTGGTGGACACGCCGCGAAGATCCTGGCGGCGCTGGGAGGGGAGGAGTCCAAGGTGATCGGAATCGACTGCGACCCCGCGGCGGTCGCCCGCGCGCAGGCGAACCCGCCGGCCGTGGCACCGCGCTTCGTCGCGGCCCAGGGGCGCTTCTCCACGCTCGAGGCGACGCTCAAGGCGCACGGCATCGAGCGCGTGGACGGCATCCTGGCCGACCTGGGGCTCTCCTCGGATCAGCTCGACGATCCGGCGCGCGGGCTCGCGTTCGCCAAGGAGGGGCCGCTCGACATGCGGCTCGATCCGTCGCGCTCGGAGACCGCCGACCGCCTGATCCGCCGCATCGGCGAGCCGGAGCTGGCGCGGCTCCTCTCCGAGTACGGAGAGCTCCCGCGCGCGAAGACGGCCGCGCGCGTGATCCGCCGCGCCGCCGAGACGGAGCGGCCGCTCACGACGGGCGGGCTTAGCACCGCGCTGGCGCCGCTCTACCCCGGGCCCTCGCGTCCGCGCCGGTTGGCGCAGGCGTTCCAGGCGCTCCGCATCGCGGTGAACGACGAGCTGGGGGAGCTTCAGGCCCTGCTCGACGCCGCCGCGCGGATCGTCCGGCCGGGCGGCGCCCTGGTCGTCATCGCCTATCACTCACTCGAGGATCGGATGGTGAAGCGCGCGTTCTCCCCGGCGCGCCCCTTCGATCCCTGGCTCCCCCCGTCCGAAGCTCCCGCGTCGCCGTGGGAGCCGCTCACGCGCCGTCCGATCCGCCCCTCGGCGGAGGAGTCGGCCCGAAACCCTCGCGCCAAGAGCGCGCTCCTGCGCGCGGCGCGACGCCGTGGAGGAATGGAATGACGCACGTGGCCGTGGTCAACGAAGCCGTTGCCGCCGACCGGGAGCTCTCCCGTCCCGCTCCGAAGAGCGCCTACCTCCGCCGCGTCCGCGGGGCCGAGCGGCGGGCGCAGGCGAGGCCGCCGCTCCCGCTGGTGATCGGCGTGGCCGTCGTGACGGCGCTCCTCTTCGTGCGCGTCTGGCAGGTGACCTCGGCCCACGCGCTGGCCATGGAGAAGGACCGGCTTCGGAAGGAAGTGGCCGCGCTGGACAACCGGATCCACCTCTCCTCCGATCTCGCGATCCAGGAAGCGCTCCACCAGGGCCTCGACTACGCGGCCCTCGAGAAGCAGGGCTTCCAGAGCCCCAGCCCCGACGCCCTCGTGGACGTCGACCTGGCCCAGCCGTTTCCCCGCGTGGTGTCTCGACAGGGCGCGATGGCGCGCCTCTCGGCAGATGTCGGCCGTTTCGTCCGAGGCATCCTCCCGGCCCGGCGCGCAGCGCCCCGCACGCCCGATGAACCTCGGGTCCTGCCCGTGAACGCGGAGGTCGCCCCTTGACCCCTCGCGACGCGGGCCGCCTTCGGGCGCTCGCGCTGGCCGGAATCTTCGCCTTCGCCGTGCTGCTCCTCCGCCTGGTGCAGATCCAGGTGGTGGACCACGGCCGGCTCGCCCGGGAGGCGACCGCGCAGCAGACGCAGCGCGTCATCCTGGAGCCGGAGCGCGGACTGATCTTCGACCGGCACCTCCGGCCGCTCGCCGAGAACGTCGAGCTGAGCCAGATCTCGGTGCGCCCCCGCGAAGTCGAGAACGCGGCGGCCGCGGCGGCGTTCATCAAGAAAGCGGCGGGATCGGAGGCGGTCAGCCGCTTCCGCGCCGGCCGCGTGCGGCACCGCATGTACGTGCGGGTGAGCCAGCAGCTCCGCCCGGAGCAGGAGCTGGCCTTGACGACCAGCGCGCTCCCGCGCGGCGTGCACGTGGATCCGGTGCCGGGTCGGGTCTACCCCCTCGACGACGTGGCGCGCTCCGTGGTCGGCGTCGTGGGCCACGAAGGAAGCGGCCTCGAGGGGTTGGAGGCGGTCTACGACCGCGACTTGAAGGGAACGGCCGGATGGGCGACCCTTTTCCAGAACGGGCGCGGGCTGGCCTACGAGCTGCCGGGGAGCATGGTGAAGCTCCCGGAGGCGGGGGCCAGCCTGGTGAGCACCATCGACCTCGACGCGCAGACGTTGACGGTGATGAAGCTGCGCGAGGCGATGGCCACCTCCGGCGCGAAGAGCGCGATGGCCGTGTTCGTCGACCCCAATACGGGCGACATCCTGGCCATGGCCACCGTGGACGGCCCCAACGTCGACAAGCGGACCGGCCACCGCAATCGCATCGTCGCCGATCAGTACGAGCCCGGATCGACGTTCAAGGTGCTCGCGGGATGCGCCGCCCTGGAAGAGAAGGTCTTCGATCCCGAGGACTCGATCTTTGTCGACCATGGGCAGGTGAATCTCGGGGGCTTCACGATTCATGACAGCCATCCCGAGACGGGATGGTTCACGTTCCACCGCGCGACCGCGCACTCGAGCAACGTCTGCTTCGCGCAGATCGGGATGCGGGTGGGCTCCGAGCGGCTCTATCGCTACGCGCGCCTCTTCGGCTTCGGACAGCCCACGCGGGTGACCCTGCCGGGCGAGGCGCCGGGCCAGATCCGCCCTCCGTCGCGCTGGTCCGCCCGTTCGCTGGCCACCATCTCGATCGGGCAGGAGGTCCTCGTCACGCCGCTTCAGCTGGTCATGGCCTACGCCGCCGTGGCGAACGGAGGGACGCTGCTCCGGCCGCGGCTGGCGAGCGCGCTCGTGGACGAAAACGGCAAGGTCGTGCGCCAGGTCCCCATCGAGCGGGTGCGCCGTGTCATCTCCGAGGAGACGGCGCGCACCTTCCGGTCGTTCCTCCGCGAGACCGTCGTCTCGGGGACGGGCACCGAGGCGGCGCTCCCGTGGTGTGACGTGGCGGGCAAGACCGGCACGGCGCAGAAGTTCGACGCCGGCGCCGGGGGATACCGGGGAGGCCGCTACACGTCGTCCTTCCTCGGCATGGCCCCCGCGGAGAATCCCCGCGTGGTCGGCCTCGTGATCCCGGACGAGCCCCGCGGCGCCTATTACGGCGGCTCGGTCGCGGCACCCGTCTGGCGCGAGATCGTGGCCGCGTGGGCGGCGCAGGGGCACGGCCCCATCGCGCTCCCCGCCGCGGTGCTGCCCCCCGTGGCGTTCGCGCCCGCTCCTTCGGCCGACCCGGTCCCCGACGTGCGGCTCCTCGCCGCGGACCGCGCGGCCGACATTCTGGAGCGCGCCGGCTACGCGCCGAAGATCCTGGGCGACGGCGGGCGGGTGGCGGCGCAGTCGCCGGCGCCGGGCGCCGTGGTCCCCTCGGGCGCGGTGGTCGAGCTCACGCTGGCCTCCGAGTCGCCCGCCGAGGCCGTCGTGCCCGACCTGCGCGGCCTGCCGATCCGGGACGCCGTCGCGCGCCTGTCCGCCCTCGCGATTCCCGTGGGACGCGTCGTCGGAACGGGCAGCGTGGTGAACCAGAATCCCGAGCCCGGGCGCCCCGTGCGACCCGATACGCGGTGTTCCCTCACGCTGTCCCCCCGGGGGACGTGATCGCCTCCGGCATCCGCGAAGCCGCGGCCCTGCCGCGAATCGTCGGCGCCCTGGAGATGCGGGGGGCGCCGGCCGGAGAGTGGACGCGCGTGCAGTACGACTCCCGGGCCGTTCAGCCCGGCGACGTGTTCGTGGCGATCCCCGGCGAGAAGGCCGATGGGCACGGGTTCGTGCCCGAGGCGGCGAAGAAGGGCGCGCTGGTCGCGATCGTGGAGCGCTTCACGTCCGAGGCCGCGTGGCCCGAGGTGCGCGTGAAGAGCGCCCGCCGCGCGCTCGCGATCCTCGCGGGCGAGGAGACCGATCACCCCTCGCACGACCTCCTCGTCGTCGGCGTCACCGGCACGAACGGCAAGACCACCACGACGCACCTGATCCGCGCCGCGCTGAAGGAGCGCGGCGAGCGGGTCGGCCTGATCGGCACGGTCGGCTACGAGCTGGAAGGGGATCACGAGGCGGCGCCGCACACGACGCCCGAAGCGCCCGAGCTGGCGCGGCTCTTCCGCCGCTGGAGCGACCGCGGCGCCTCCGGGGTGGTGATGGAGGTCTCGTCCCACGCGCTCGCCCAGGACCGCACCTACGGAATCGCGTTCGACGTGGGCGTGTTCACCAACCTGACGCAGGACCATCTCGATTTCCACGGGACGATGGAGGCGTATCGCGACGCCAAAGCGCGGCTCTTCCGCGCCGAGACCCGCGGCGACCGCACGAAGACCATGGCCGGCGTCCTCAACATGGAGGACGAAGCGGGGCGGTGGATTCGCGAGCGCGCCGACGGCCCGACGATCGGTTACGGGGGAGAGGGCGCCGTAGGCCCTGGGGACGTGGGGGCGGCGGAGGTCGTCGCGGAAGAAGCGCGGCTCGGTCCGGCAGGCACGAGACTCCGGATCCGATATCCGCGCGGCTCCGTCTCCGTCGCCCTGAAGCTCCGGGGACGGTTCAACGTCGCGAACGCGCTCGCCGCGTTCGCCGCGGCCTATGCCGCCGGGACGCCGCCCGAGGCGATCGCGCGGGGCCTGGAGTCGGTCGCGTCGGTGCCGGGGCGCCTCGAGCCGGTGGACGCGGGGCAGCCGTTCCAGGTGCTGGTGGACTACGCCCACACGCCCGACGCGCTGGAGCGCGCGCTCGAGGCCGTGCGCGCGTTCGGCCCGCACCGGATCCTCTGCGTCTTCGGATGCGGCGGCGACCGCGACCGCGGGAAGCGCCCCCTGATGGGCGCCGCGGCCGCGCGGCTCGCCGACCGGGTGTTCATCACGTCGGACAACCCCCGCAGCGAAGATCCCGAGGCGATCGTCCGCGAGATCGAGGGGGGGGCGCACGGCACCGCGTCGGTCGCGACGATCCTGGACCGCGCCGAGGCGATCCGCGCCGCGGTCGACGAGGCGCAGGCCGGGGACGCGCTGATCATCGCGGGCAAGGGCCACGAGACCTATCAGATCCTCTCCACGGGAACGATCCCCTTCGACGACCGAACGGCCGCGCGCGAGGCGCTCCGGGCGCGGGGGTTTTCGGGGTGACCGCCGCCGCCCGCGGCTGGCTCACGCTGGAGGGGGTCCTCCGCGCCGTGGACGGCACCTTGGCCTCGCCTGCCGGGACGACGCTCGCCGCACCGCGCGACCTCGAGTTCGCGGGATGCGCCATCGACAGCCGCACCCTCCAGGCCGGCGATCTCTTCGTCCCGCTCCCCGGCACGCGCGCCGACGGCCACGAGTTCATCGCGGCGGCGCTCCAGGGTGCGGCGGCCGGCAGCCTGATCGGCCGCGACCGCCCGGTTCCGCCCGAAGCGGCCGCCACGAAGAAACCGGTGATCCGCGTCGCGGACCCGCTCGGCGCGATGCAGGCGCTGGGTCGCTGGTGCCGTGACCGCGCTGGGATCCCGGTCGTCGCGATCACGGGCAGCAACGGGAAGACCACCACCAAGGAGATGACCGCGGCCGTGCTGGGCACGTCGCGCCGCGTGCACAAGAACGTCGGAAACCTGAACAACCACATCGGCGTGCCGCTCACCCTCACCCGGCTCCGCCCCGAGCACGAGGCCCTGGTCGTCGAGATGGGGATGAGCGCGCGGGGCGAGATCCGCGATCTCGCGGCGATGGCGCAGCCGACGATCGGCGTGCTCACGAATGCCTCGGCCGCGCACCTCCAGCAGCTCGGCTCGGTGGAAGAGGTGGCGCGGGCGAAGAGCGAGCTGGCCGAGGCGCTTCCGACGCAGGGACTCCTCGTCCTGAACGCGGACGACCCGCTTCTCTATCCGATGAACCGCGAGCGGATCGTGCGGAAGACCACCTACGGGCTCGACAATCCCGACGCGGCGCTGCGCCCCACGCGCGTCCTCGTGGACGAGGACGGAACCACGCGCTTCACCCTCGAGGACGGCAGCGAGGGGCGGCTCTCCCTCCTCGGACGGCACAACGTGCGGAACGCGCTCGCGGCGATCGCGGTGGGGGACGAGCTGATGGTCCCGCGCGACGCCGCGCTCGCCGCCCTCGCCGCGCTCCGCCCGGCGAAGCATCGCCTGGAGATACTCCACGCCGGCGGCGTCGCCGTGATCGACGACGCCTACAACGCGAACCCCGCCTCGATGCGCGAGGCGCTGGCGATCCTGGGCGGCGTGGCCGTGGAAGGCGAGCGGCGGGCGGTGCTGGGCGACATGCTCGAGCTGGGTCCGGGGAGCGAGGCGCTGCACGAGACGGTCGGCCGCGCGGTCCCCGCGGGCGCCTGGCTCTACGTCGCGGGGTCCTTCGCCGCGGCCATCGAGCGGGGCGCCAAGGCCGCGGGCGTCGCCGCGGCGCGGATCCGCCGCTTCGAGGACGTGGACGCGATGGCCGCCGCGGTGGCGGCGGACGCCCGCGCGGGCGATCTCGTCCTGGTGAAAGGATCGCGCGGGATGCGTCTCGAGCGCGTGGTGCAGGCGCTCCAGGCCGCGGGCGCCCAGGCCGGGGCGGGGAGGGACTGACGGGTGTTCTACCACCTCCTCTACCCGCTGCACGAGCACTTCGCGCCCTTCAACGTTTTCCGCTACATCACGTTCCGCGCCGCGTACGCGCTCGCGACGGCGCTCTTCATCGCGCTCTTCCTGGGTCCGCCGGTGATCCGGCGGCTGCGCGCGCTGAAGATCGGCCAGAAGGTGCGCGACGACGGTCCGCAGAGCCACCTGCCGAAGGCGGGGACGCCCACGATGGGCGGCGTCCTCATGGTCATCTCGATCGCGGTGACCACGCTGCTCTGGGGCAATCTCTCGAATCGGAACGTCTGGATCGCGCTCATCGCCACGATCTGGATGGGGACGGTCGGCTTCATCGACGACTATCTCCGCGTCGTGAAGAACTTCCGGAAGGGGCTCCTGGGGCGCTACAAGCTGGCGGGGCAGATCACGCTGGGGATCGGGGTCTTCGCGGCGGTCTTCTTCTACCCGGCGCACGGGCTGCTCGACCCGGCCGAAACCAACATTCCCTTCTTGAAGCGCACGGTCGTGGATTTCGGATGGCTCTATCTCCCCTTCGTGATCCTGGTCATCACCGGGGCGTCGAACGCGGTGAACCTGGCCGATGGCTTGGACGGCCTCGCGGCGGGGCTCGCCGCCTTCGGCGCGGTCGCGCTCGGAGGGATGTGCTACATCACGGGCCACGCCAAGTTCTCGCAGTACCTCCAGGTCCCCTACATCGCCGGCACCGGGGAGCTCGCGGTCTTCTGCGCGGCGATCATCGGGGCCACGCTCGGCTTCTTGTGGTGGAACTGCCACCCGGCCGACGTCTTCATGGGGGACACGGGATCGCTCTCCCTGGGGGCCGCCCTGGGAACCGTGGCGGTGCTCATCAAGCGGGAATTCCTGCTCGCCATCGTCTGCGGGGTGTTCGTGATCGAGGCCCTTTCGGTCATGGCGCAGGTCCTTTCCTTCAAGATCTGGGGGATACGAGTTCTCAAGATGGCTCCGTTGCATCATCATTTCGAGCTGAGCGGTTGGAAGGAGACGCGCGTCGTGGTCCGCTTCTGGATCGCCGCCGCCCTCTGCGCGCTGTTGGCCCTGAGCACCCTGAAGCTGCAATGAGCACGACGACGCAACCCTGGTTCGCCGGATCGAAGGCGCTGGTCGTGGGACTGGCGCGGAGCGGCATCGCCGCGGCGCGGCTGCTCCGGCGCCACGGCGCCTCCGTGCGCGCCGTGGACCGGCGGCGCGCTGAGGAGCTCTCCCCCGACGCGGCCGATCTCGAGTCCTTGGGCGTCGAGCTGCGGGCCGGCGGTACCGATCCCGCGTCCCTCGAAGGCCGCGACCTGGTCGTCGTGAGCCCGGGGGTCCCGCTCGACCTGCCGCTCTTCCGCGAGGCGGAGCGGCGCGGCATCCCGATCGCGGCCGAGATCGAGCTGGGATTCGCGGTGGCCAAGGCGCCGATCGTGGCGGTGACGGGCACCAACGGCAAGAGCACGACGGTGGAGCTTCTCGGCGCCTTCGGCCGCGCCGCGGGAAGGCCGACCGAGGTGCTCGGCAACATCGGGACCGCCCTCTCCGAGCGCGCCGAGTCGGTGCCGGAAGAGGGGCTGTTGGTCGTCGAGGTCTCCAGCTTCCAGCTCGAGACCTGCACGCGCTTCCGCCCCGACGTGGGCGTGATCCTGAACGTGACGCCCGACCACCTGGACCGCCACGGCACGCTGGAGCGCTACGCCGCCGTCAAGGCGCGGCTCTTCGCGCACCAGACCGACCGCGACTACCGGGTGCAGCCGCTCGGCGATCCGCTCCTCGTCTCGCTGCTCGCCCCGATGCGCTCGCGGCCGCTCTGGTTCGGCTTCACCGATCCCACCGCCGACGGCGTCTGGGAGGAGGGGGGCGCGCTCCGCTCCCGGTTCGAGGGGCGCGAGGGCACCATCGTCAAGCGGAGCGATGCGAAGCTCGAGGGGCCCCACAACACCGAGAACATGGCGGCCGCCGCGGCGGCGGCGCTCGCCGTCGGAATCTCCGAGCGGGCGATCGCGTCGGCGCTCCGCCAGTTCCGCGGGCTCCCGCACCGGCTGGCGCTGGTCGCGGAGATCGACGGCGTGCGGTACGTGAACGACTCCAAGGCGACGAACGTGGATTCCATGAAGCGCGCGCTGGAGTCGTTCGGCGACGCGCCGATCACGCTCATCGCGGGCGGACGCGACAAGAACGGCGACTTCGCCTCCATCGCCCCGCTCGTGGCCGAGAAGGTGCGGCGCGCCCTGTACGTCGGGGAAGCGGCGCCAATTCTCGAGCGCGCCTGGCCGCACCTGTCCGCCCAGCGCGCGGCGACGCTGGAGGACGCGGTCCGCCTCGCGCGCGCCGAGACGCCGGCGGGCGGGGTCGTGCTGCTGTCGCCGGGCTGCGCGTCGTACGACATGTTCCGCAATTTCGAGGAGCGCGGCGCCCGCTTCGAAGCGGCCGTGCACGCGCTGCAGCGGGACCCCGCGCGGGCGAAGCCGTGAACGTGGCCCTGGATCGCGCGCGCCGTCCCGACTTCAAGCTGCTCGTTCCCGTCGTCTGCCTGGTGGCGCTGGGACTGGTGATGGTCTTCTCGTCCAGCGCGAGCCTCGCGGCGCACCGCTACAACTCGGAGTACTTCTTCCTGAAGCGCCACTTCGTCCGCGTGCTGATCGGCGTGGCGCTTCTGGTCGTAGTCGCCCGCACCGACTACCACGTGCTGCAGCGGCTCGCCGCCTGGGCGCTGGGCGGCACGGTGCTCCTCCTCGGCGCGCTGCTCGCCCTGGGGAGCGCGGTGCGCGGCGCCAACCGCTGGCTATCGCTCGCGACCGTCACGATCCAGCCCACCGAGATCGCGCGCGTCGCCTGCGTCGTCTATCTGGCCAAGCTCCTCGACCGGAAAGGGGAGCGGATGGCCTCCTTCAAGGAGGGCGTGCTCCCGGCCTGCATGGTGCTCGGGCTCATGGCCTTCCTCATCCTCCTCCAGCCGAACCTGGGGAGCACGATCGCGCTCCTCTCGACCGGCTTCGTCATGCTCCACCTCTCGGGGGCGCGGCGGGCGCATCTGGCGCTCCTCGCCCTCGCCGGCGTGCTCGTGGCCGTGCTCGCCGTCTCCCACAACGGCTACATGATGGAGCGGGTCCAGGGATGGCTCGCCCAGTGGGGGCACGGCCGCTCGGACTCGCTCGGCAAGAACTGGCAGGTGTCGCAGTCGATCCTGGCCCTGGGCTCCGGGGGCGTCCTCGGCGCCGGGCCGGGTCATGGTCTGCAGAAGGTGTTCTTCCTCCCCGACCCGCACACCGACTTCATCTTCGCGGTCATCGGGGAGGAGCTGGGTCTTCTGGGAACGGCGGGCGTGCTCGCCGCCTTCTCGGTTCTGTTCCTGCGTGGACTGAAGGTCGCGGCCGGAGCGCCGGACCGGTTCGGCTATCTGCTGGCCGCCGGCCTCACGGTCAACCTGTCGGTCTACGTCGCCATGAACATCGCAGTGGTGACCGGGGTGATTCCCACCACCGGCCTGCCGCTGCCGTTCGTCAGCTATGGGGGCTCGGCCCTCGTCGTCAACTTGGGGGTAATCGGTGTTCTCCTCAACATCGCCCATCAAATGGAGACAGGGTATCGGACGTCCGCGGTCGTCCGGCCGCCCGGAGTCGGACGCCGGCGCGTCCGATAGGGTCGCACCGCTCCGCCTGCTGATCGCGGCCGGCGGAACCGGGGGGCACGTCTACCCCGGGATCGCGGTCGCCGAGGAATGGCGGCGGCGGCATCCCGATTCGGAAGTGGTGTTCGTCGGCACGGCGCGCGGCGTCGAGAGCACGGCGGTGCCGCAGGCGGGGTTCGCGCTCCGCACCATCGCCGCGCGCGGGATCCCGCGGCGGCTGGGGTTCGGCGTGATACGGGCCGTGGCCGCGATGATCCAGAGCTTCGTGCAGGCGCAGTCGCTCCTGCGCGATCTGAAGCCGCAGGTCGTGGTGGTGACGGGAGGCTACGTGAGCGGACCGGTCGGGCTGGCGGCGAAGCTTCGCGGCATCCCGGTCGTGGTGCAGGAGCAGAACTCGGTGCCGGGGGCGACGAACCTCTGGCTCAACCTGATCGCCGACGAGGTGCACATCTCGTTCGTGGAATCGCGGAACTACTTCCGGAGGCGGAACAACCTGAAAGTCACCGGCAATCCCATCCGCCGCTCGCTGCTCCGCCAGGACCGGACCAGCGCCTACGAGTTCCTGCGCCTCGACCCGCATCGGAGCACGCTGCTCGTGTTCGGCGGGAGCCGCGGCGCCACCAGCATCAACCGGGCGTTCCAGGACGCGCTGCCGCGCCTGACGCGGCTCCAGAACATCCAGGTGCTGTGGCAGACGGGGAAGGACGAGGCGGCGGCGATCCGCGACCGCGTGAAGTCGCTCTCGATCCCGGTGCACGTGCTGCCCTATCTCGACCAGATGGAGAAGGCATACGCCGTCGCCGACCTCGCGGTGTGCCGCGCCGGCGCGATGACGATCGCCGAGCTGACGGCGTGCGGGGTGCCCTCCATCCTGATCCCCTATCCGCACGCCACCCACGATCACCAGACGGTGAACGCGCGCGGCCTGATGGAGCGGGGCGCCGCCGAGGTGATCCGGGACGACGAGCTGGAGGCGGAGGACCTGGCGAAGCGGATCGTCCAGCTCTTCCAGGACGAGCCGCGGCTCCGCCGCATGGCGCGGAACGCCCGGGCCTTCTCGCGCACGAACGCGGCCGAGCGACTGGTGACCTCGATCGAGTCGCTCGCGGGGGCGGTCCCCGCGGAGCGGATGGGTTAGACGTGTACGGACGCATCCGGAGGATCCACCTGGTGGGTATCGGCGGGAGCGGGATGAGCGGGATCGCCGAGGTGCTGCTCAACCTGGGTTACGAGGTGACCGGCTCCGACCCGAAAGAGGGGGAGGCGGTCGCGCGGCTTCGCGACATCGGCGCGCGGATCGCGTCCACGCACGACGCCATGCACGTGGTGGGCGCGGACGTCGTGGTGGTCTCGAGCGCCATTCCCGAAACCAATCCCGAGATCCGCCGCGCCCGCGCGCTCGGCATCCCGGTGATCCCGCGCGCGGAGATGCTCGCGGAGCTGATGCGGATCAAGACGTCCGTCGCCGTCGCGGGAGCGCACGGCAAGACGACGACGACCTCCATGGTGGGGGAGATCCTCGCCAACGGCGGCCTCGACCCGACGGTGATCGTGGGCGGCCGCCTCAAGACCGTGGGCGCGCACGCGCGCCTGGGGCAGGGCCCCTTCCTGGTGGCCGAGGCCGACGAGAGCGACGGGTCCTTCCTGCTCCTCGCGCCGACGATCGCCGTGATCACGAACATCGACGCCGAGCACCTGGACTATCACAAGTCGCTCGAGGGGGTGCAGCTCGCGTTCACGGCGTTCGCGAACCGGATCCCCTTCTACGGCACGATCATCCTGCCCGGCGACGACCCGAACGCCGCGCCGATCCGCGCGCGCGCCAAGCGTCGCGCGCTGACCTACGGCTTCACGCCGGGACTCGACTTCGAGGGGAAGAACCTGGACGTGGGACCCGCCGGCGTGCGGTTCGATCTGCTCGTGCGCGGCGAGTCGGAGGGCTCGATCGAGCTCTCGGTCGCCGGCGCGCACAACGCGCGGAACGCGCTCGCCGCGCTCGCCGTCGGCTGGGAGCTGGGCGTTCCGATCGCGGCGATCCGCGGCGCCCTCCGGAGCTTCGCCGGTGTCGGGCGGCGGCTGGAGCGGCGCGGGGATCTCCTCGGGGCGCTCTGGATCGACGACTACGGCCATCACCCCACGGAGATCGAGGCCGCGATCGCCGCGCTGCGCGCCACCTACGAGCGGCGGATCGTCGCGGTCTTCCAGCCGCACCGCTACACGCGCACGCACGCGCTGGCCGACCGCTTCGCGACGGCTTTCCGCGGCGCGGCCGAGCTGGTGCTCCTCCCGATCTATCCCGCGGGCGAGGCGCCGATCCCGGGCGTCACCGCGGAGTCGCTGGCCGAGCGGATTCGCGGAGGCAGCGGCGTGACGGTGCGCTACGCCGCCGATTACGACGACGCGGCGCGCGTCGCGCGCGACCTGGTGCGCGACGGGGACCTTTTCCTCACGATCGGCGCGGGCGACGTCTTCAAGGTCGGCGAGATCATCCTGGCGGAGGGGGAAAACGCCCCCGCCGCGGCGGGGCGCGCGTGAGAGCGGGCTACCGGGCGCTCCCTTCCTGGAAGAAGCCGGCGGTGAAGCGGCGCCGCCGGAGAATCGTGATGCTCCTCGCTCTGAGCGCGCTCGCCACCCTGACGGCGCCGCTCGCCGTGAAGCCCGCGGCGCGCGCCCTGGGATCGCTCCAGCCGTTCCAGGTGCGCTCGATCGAGGTGTCCGGACTTCTCTACCTGGCGCCCGAGGAGATCCGCTCGAGCGTCGCCCAGGCGGGGGCGCGCGTCGGGGACAACCTCCTCCTCGTCAGCCCGGCGCGCGTGGAGGCCGGGATCGAGAAGAACGCGCGCGTGGAGCGCGCGCAGGTCCTGCGCGTACCCGGAAAGCTGATCGTGCGCGTGACCGAGCGACGGACCTTCGTGCTGGTGAGCGCGGGGTCGCTCCTCGAGGTGGACGCCGACGGCACCGTCCTCTCGCCGCTGAAGCGCGGGCTGGTCGCCGACCGCCCGATCGTCACGGGGCTCAAGATCCGTCCCGCCGCCCCCGGCTCCAAGCTCTCGGGCGAACGGATGCAGGACCTGCTTCGCCTGGTGCGGCTCCTCGAGTCGCCCGAGGTGGGGCTGGTCTCCGAGATTTCCGAGATCGCGTCCGACGCGCCGGCGCGGGCCGTGCTCCGCACGTCGCGCGACCAGATACCGATCGTCGTCGACCCCGAGCGGGTGACGCTGGCCGCGATGCGCGCGGTCGCCGCCACGCTCCGGGACGTCAGGGAACGAGACCGCCGCGTCCTCGTCATGGATGCGCGGTACCGAGGGCAGGTCGTGGTGCGCTGCGGCCCGGACAGCTCGACGGGCGCGCGCACGGGCGTGGATCCGCGGGCCAAAGTCTAGCCAGGGGCGCCGGGAGGGGAGGAATGGAAGCCAAGATCTACGCGGGGCTGGACATCGGGACGACCAAGATCACCGCCATCGTCGCCGAGCCGGACGAGAACGGCGAGTCGCTGCGCATCATCGGCGTGGGCACCGCCCCGTCCGACGGCTTGAAGCGCGGCGTCGTCGTGAACCTCGAGAAGACGGTGCGCTCGATCCAGCACGCGCTGGAAGAAGCGGAGCGCGTCTCGGGACGATCGATCAAGAGCGTGTGGGCCGGCATCGCCGGGGACCACATCCGCGGACTCACCAGCCGGGGCGTCATCGCGGTCTCCCGCAAGGACGCGGAGATCCGCCAGAACGACGTGGCGCGCGTCATCGAGGCCGCCAAGGCGGTCGCGATTCCGGCCGACCGGGAGATCCTGCACGTCCTGCCGCAAGAATTCATCGTGGACGACCAGGAGGGAATCCGCGATCCGGTCGGGATGAGCGGCGTGCGGCTCGAGGCCGAGGCGCACATCATCACGGGCGCCGCCGCGGCGTGCCGGAACGTGATCCGCGCCGCCGAGCGCGCCGGCGTGCACGTCGAGGAGCTGGTGCTGGAGCCGCTCGCCTCGGCGAACGCGGTGCTCGCTCCCGACGAGAAGGACCTGGGCGTGGCGCTCCTCGACATCGGCGGAGGGACCACCGACGTGGCGGTCTTTTTCGAGGGGGCGATCCGCCACACGGCGGTGATCGGCCTGGGCGGATCGAACGTGACGAACGACCTGGCCATCGGCCTTCGCACGCCGGTGGAGCGGGCGGAAATCTTGAAGCTGGGGAGCGGGTGCGCGCTGACCTCCATGGTGCGTCCCGACGAGACGGTGAAGGTGCCGAGCGTGGGGGGGCGGCCCGACCGGGACATCTCCCGCCACATGCTCGCGATGATGATCGAGCCGCGGGTGGAGGAGATTTTCGCGATGGCCAATCGCGAGATCCGGAAGAGCCACGTCGCCGACCTCCTGGGGGCCGGCGTGGTGCTGACGGGAGGCGCCTCGTCGCTCCCCGGCATGCCCGAGCTCGCGGAGCAGGTCTTCGACCTGCCGGTGCGGCGGGGCATTCCGACCGGCGTGACGGGCATGGTCGAAGCGGTTTCGGATCCCCGGTTCGCGACGGGTGTGGGGCTGGCGCAGCACGCGTTCTGGAACGACGCGAGCCCGCACGTCGCCGGAGAGGGATTGTTCGGGCGGATCTCGATCGGGATCCGCCGCTGGATCGAGGAGCTGGTCTAGACGTGAGGGTTCGGGGGAGCTGGGCTTTGGGGATGACCGGAGGCACCGGCGGACACGCAACAGGGAGGGGATGACGATGTTCGAGTTGGTCGATGAGGGTGGGGAGCGGTCCGGAGCCTCGATCAAGGTGATCGGCGTCGGGGGCGCGGGCGGGAACGCGGTCAATCGCATGATGGAATCCGGCCTCACGGGCGTGGAGTTCATCGTGGCGAACACGGATGCGCAGGTGCTGGTTCAGTCGCGCTGCCCGCGGAAGATCCAGCTGGGCACCGCGATCACGAAGGGCCTCGGCTCGGGAGCGAACCCCGCGGTCGGGCGTCAGTCGGCGGAAGCGGACGAGGAAGTGATCCAGGAGGCGCTCTCCGGATCGGACATGGTGTTCGTGACGGCCGGCATGGGCGGCGGCACGGGCACCGGCGCGGCACCGGTGGTGGCGCGGATCGCGCGCTCGCTGGGCGCTCTGACGGTGGGCGTCGTCACCAAGCCCTTCGAGTTCGAGGGGCGGCGGCGCGCGCAGTCGGCGGACGAGGGCCTGCGGGAGCTGCGGGAGAACGTGGACACGCTGATCGTGATCCCGAACCAGCGGCTGCTCGCGATCGTGGAGAAGAACACGCCGCTCCGCGACGCGTTCAAGACGGCGGACCAGGTGCTGCACCACGCCACGAAGGGGATCTCGGACCTGATCACGGTCCCGGGTCTGGTGAACCTGGACTTCGCCGACGTGAAGACGGTCATGGCCGAGCGGGGGAACGCGCTCATGGGCGCGGGCTACGCGACCGGCCCGACGCGCGCCTACGAAGCGGCGCAGTCGGCGGTGTCGAGCCCGCTGCTCGACGACATCTCGATCTCCGGCGCCGAGGCGCTGCTGGTGAACGTCACCGGCGGCGAGTCGATGACGCTGCACGAGATCAGCGAGGCGGTGTCGGTGGTCGTGGACGCGGCGGGTCACGAAGCGAACGTGATCTTCGGCGCCGTGATCGACGACCGCATGGGCGACGGCCTCTCGATCACGGTCATCGCGACGGGCTTCGGGCGGGCCGAGGCGAAGATGCGCCCGGCAACGATCCCGATGGGGGCGCGCACGCCGGTCGCGCGGCCGCAGGCCGCGCCGGTCGCCGCCTCGGCGGCGGCCCCAGCTCAGATTTTCGAGCTGGAGCAGCGTCCGGCGATGAAGCAGGTGCGCGCCGCGATGGAGGAGCTGGAAGAAGAGGAAAATGACGCGGTGGAGACGCCGGAGCCGGCGCCCGCCGCATCGAACGGGCGGCCCTCGTTCCGGATTCCGCCGGGCACCGCCCGTCGGCCGTTCGGGGGACGAGCGATCACCCGGGACAACATGGACGTCCCGGCGTTCATCCGGAAGCAAATGGACTAGGGCCTTAGGGGGAGGGTGTGATCGGCGCAGGGGCGCCGAGAGAGTGAGGTGGCGGCGCCGCTGCGACGGCGCTAAGGTGCTGTGAAGGGGAGGAGCCGGGTCGGCC
>DASSLZ010000276.1:0-2412 GCA_035689165.1 Candidatus Eiseniibacteriota bacterium
CAGGAGGAGGCGCATGGCCCTATCGCAGGATCAGCGCGATCGCGACCACCGCGAACGCCCCGGCTCCGACCAGGAACTGCGGCACGCGGTTCATGCGCAGGCGGGCGATCGTCGACTCGACGACGCCGATCACCACCGCGAGGAGCGCCATCGCGAGGAGGAAGGTGCCCCCGTCCACGGCCAGGCTCCCGGTGCGCACCGGAAGGAGCAACCCGACCAGGAGCGCCCCCATCGCCCAGAGCTTCAAGGCCGCGCCCCAGTGGATCATCGCGAGATCCGGCCCGCCATGGTCCAGCACCATCACCTCATGGATCATCGTCAGCTCCAGATGCGTGCCCGGATCGTCCACCGGCATGCGCGCGTTCTCCGCGAGCAGGACGGCGAGGACCGCCGCGCCGACGAGGACGAGGACCGGGGCGCCGCGCTGCCAGTCCGCCTCGGTGAGACCGCCGACGATCCCGTTCAACGAAGTGTGCCCCGAGACGCGCGCGGCCGCGGCCAGGCAGAGCAGGAGGACCGGTTCGGCGAGGGCCGAGAAGGTCGCCTCGCGGCTCGCGCCCATCCCCTCGAAGCTCGACCCGGTGTCCAGCGCGGCAGCCATCGTCAGGAAGCGCGCCGTGCCCAGGAGGTAGAGGAGCAGGACGAAATCGCCGGGGAAGGCGAACGCCGCCGGAAGGCCGGCCTGCGGCAGCAGCGTGAGCGCGGCGAGCACCGCGGCCACGCCCGCGACCGGGCCAAGTCCGAACACCCAGGTCGTGGTCCGGCTCAGCACGGCACCCTTCCGGAGCAGCTTCCCGAGGTCGTGGTAGAGCTGGAGGAGCGGAGGGCCGCTCCGTCCCGCGAAGAAGGCCTTGGTGCGATGGATCAGGCCCAGGAAAAGAGGCGCGAACAGAACGGCGAGCGCGGGTCCCGCGAGACCCTCCGGATTCATGGGTTCACCAGGAACTGGTAGACGAGAACGGCGACGAGGGTGAGGGCGATGTAGAGCACGTACACCTGCACCCTTCCCTCCTGGATCCTCCGGAACGGAGCGACGCGGCGCGCGATCTCGGCCGCGATCGGAGCGACCACCCGCTCGCGGAACGAGTCCGGCGTCTCGGTGGCGTGCGACGCCCTGGCCGGAAAGAGTCCCATCGGCTTCAGCGAGGAGACCCGCGTGCCCAGGAGCGGAGTGAAGACCTCGAGGATCGGCTGGGCGAAGGAGGACGCCGTGTATTGCATGCGCGGCGTCGGCAGGGCGTAGCCGCAGTCCCACGTTCCGCTCCGCCGGACCACGCGGCGCGAGAGCAACCCCCGCCGCAGCACGACCCCCGCGAGAACGAGCAGGAGGAAGAGGCCGCCCACCGTCGTGACGCGCATCACGATCGCCGTCGCCGTGCCGAAGCCGGCACCGAGCGCGGAGGCGGGAAACGCCGCACCGTACGGAAGCGCCGGCAGGAGGAGGGCAAGGAACCGCGGGGCCAGGAGCCCGATCGCCAGACACAGCGCCGCCAGGATCGCCATCGGCGCGCGGAGGAGAGCGCCCGACTCGCGCGCCTCGGCCGCGTGGGGGCTCCTGGGCTCGCCGAGGAACGCGATGCCGAACGCTTTCACGAAGCACGCCGCGGCCAGCCCGCCGATCAGCGCGAGCCCCGCGATCAGCACCATCCCCGCCAGCGCGACCGGCCCCGGCGAGGCGGCCGCGGCCTGGAACGATCCCAGGTAGATCAGGAATTCGCTGACGAAGCCGTTGAGCGGCGGGAGCCCGGAGATCGCGAGCGCGCCGGTCAGGAAGGCCGCCCCGGTCCAGGGCATGCGGCGGAGGAGTCCTCCCAGATGCTCGATCTCACCGGTCCCGGCCCCGCGGATGACCGAACCCGCTCCCAGGAAGAGGAGCCCCTTGAACACGGCGTGATTGAGCACGTGGAGGAGCGCGCCGGCGAAGCCGAGCGCCGCGAGGAACGGCGTCCCCTGCGCCGTGCCGAGGAGCCCAAGTCCCATCCCGCACGCGATGATGCCGATGTTCTCGATGCTGTGATAGGCGAGGAGCCGCTTCAGCTCGTGCTGCGCGAGCGCGTAGAGGACGCCGAGGATTCCCGAGACGAGGCCGATGGCGATCAGGAGCCACCCCCACCAGGCCGGCGGCGGCCCCAGGTAGGGCAGCATGCGGAGGAGGCCGTAGATCCCCATCTTGATCATCACGCCCGACATCACGGCGGAAACGTGCGCTGGCGCCGCGGGGTGCGCTTCGGGAAGCCACATGTGGAGCGGCATGAACCCGGCCTTGGTGCCGAAGCCGAGGACGGCGAGCAGGAAGAGGGCGGAGGAACCGAGGAAGGTTCCCGCCGGGGCCGGGGCCGCGGCCGGGGCGGACGCCGATCCGGCGGGCGGCACCCCGAAGTCCAGCGTGGGCGCCGATCCGGCGAGGCCGAG
>DASSLZ010000277.1:0-6820 GCA_035689165.1 Candidatus Eiseniibacteriota bacterium
ATGGAGCCGGCTCGAAATCTGGCCTCTCGTGGCCGGTCTCTCGCTCCCGCTCGCCGCGATCTTCCTGAAGGCGGTCATGCTCGCGCTCACGCCGGGTCGCTCGCCGTTCGGCGCGAAGAGAGCCGCCGGATCGACGCTGGCCTCGATCCTCCTGGCCGGGGCGCTCCTCACGGCCGGGCTCGCGGCGGTCGCGACGGTGGCCCCCTCGCGCGCGCTGGCCCAGCGGACCGTCACGGAGGAAGAGACCACGCCCGCGGCGCCGCCGGCGGCCACGGCGCCCGAGGGCTCCGCCGCGCATACGGTGTCGCCGCCCAACGCGCCGCCGCACGACGTTCCCGCCGAAGGCGGGGAGCACGGCGGCGGGGGCGAGCAGCACCTGCCCAACTGGCTCACCATCCTGAACGACTGGATGCCCAAGAACCCGGTCGTCCACTGGATGCACGAGAACGAATACCTGGTCTTCGCGTGGATCGCCGGGCTCGTCTTCCTCGGGATCGTCGTCTTGTTCATGAAGCGCGACGCCATGGTGCCGGGCCCCGTCCAGAACGCCATCGAGTGGGTGGTGGAGAGCATGGAGGACGTCGTGGGGGGGATGCTCGGGAAGCACACGCACCGCTACTTCCCCTTCATCATGGCGATCTTCTTCTACATCCTGACGATGAACATGATCGGCATCATCCCGGGCTTCAAGTCCTCGACCTCGACGCTCGACGTGACGCTGGCGCTCGCGCTCATCACGTTCCTCTTCGTGCAGTTCTCGGGCATCCGGAACCTGGGCATCCTGGGCTACCTGGACCATCTGGCCGGGTCGCCGCGGGACGTCGTGGGCTTCGCCATGCTCCCGGTCATGATCCCGGTGCACATCCTGGGCGAATTGGTGAAGCCGGTCAGCCTCTCCTGCCGACTCTTCGGCAACATCTTCGGCGAGGACACGCTGATCGTGGTCTTCGTCGGCGTGGCGGCGCTGTGCCTCAAGGCGTCGCTGACCGCGCTCGCGGTGCCGCCCATGCTGGGCATCACGGCGCTCTTCATGCTGCTCCAGACGCTGACGAGCATCGTGCAGGCGCTGATCTTCTCGCTTTTGACCACGGTGTATCTCTACATGATGCTGCCCCACGAAGCGCACGACCACGGCCACGCGGAGCACGCGCCGGCGGACGTGCCGCACGTGGGCGGCTCCTTCCCCACGGACACGAAGGAGGTGAAATCATGAATTTCGCTGCGACACTCGGCCTGGCGCTCCCGATCGGGATCGGCCTCGCCGCCATCGGCTCGGGCATCGGCCTCGGCTTCATGGGCCGCGGCGCGATGGAGGCCATGGGCCGCCAGCCGGAAGCGCTTCCGCGCATCCAGGTCGCCATGATCATCGGCTTCGGCTTCATCGAGGCGCTCACGATTTACGCGTTCGTCACGATGTTCTTCCTTCAGGGGAAGATCCAGTAACCGGCCGGAAGCGGCGCCGGCCGGTGGTTTCGGTCGGCCGCCCTTCCCGAGCCCGAGAAGGCGCATGGATCAATTCGTTCATCTGAATCAGTTGCTCGCGCACGCACTCAGCTTCATCGTCTTCTTCTTCCTCGTGCGCGCCGCGTTTGCGGCGATCATCTATCCGCCGATGCGCGAGCGGAAAGAGCGCATCGTGGCCGAGCTGGCCGGAATCGAGAAGGGGAAGGCCGCGGTCGAGGATTTGAAGGCGCAGTACGAGGCGCATCTCAAGCGCATCGAGGCCGAGAGCCGCGACCGCATCCAGCAGGCCGTGGCCGAGGGACAGCGCGTGGGCGCCGAGATCCGGGAGATCGCCCGGAAGGAGGCGCAGGAGACGATCACGCGCGCGCGCGAGGAGATCACCCTCGAGCGCGACAAGGCGCGGGTCGAGCTCAAGAACGAGGTCGTCGAGCTCGCGATCGAGATCGCGGGGAAGGTCGTGCGGGAAGAGCTCTCGCCCGCGCGCCACCAGAAGCTGCTCGACGAGTTCCTGGCCGGAGTGGGCGAGGCGCGGTGATCTCGGTCACGCTGGCGCGCCGCTACGCGCGCGCCCTCCTGCACCTGGCGCAGAAGCACGCCTCCCTGAACCAGGTCGAAGAGGAACTCCGCGAGATCGCGGGACTCGCGCGGCGCGACGTTCGCGTCCGCCGCTTCTTCGAGACCCCGGGCATCGCGCGCACGGAGAAGATCGCCTTCCTGGAGAAATCCTGGAAGCCGCGTCTGTCGCGCCCGGTGTACGGACTCCTGGTCGTCCTGCTCCGCCGCCGCCGGCTGGATCACCTGATCGTGATCGCCCACGAATTCCAGAAGCTGGCCGAGTCGGCGAAGGGGCTCAGCCGGCTCCTGGTGCGCACCGCCGTCCCGCTCTCCGAGGCGCAGGCCGGCACGCTCACGCGCGCGCTGGCCGCCCGCACCGGACGCACCATCGTGCTCACGCGCGAGGTGGACCCCTCCCTCATCGGGGGTGCGGTCGTCTCGCTGGATCATCATGTCATCGACGGGACCCTCGCGACCGAGCTCTGGCGGATCCGCCGCCGGCTCCTCGCCACCCGGGTTCACGGCTAGAGGTTCGTACATGGCATTCAAGCCTGAAGAAGTCAGCGCGGTGCTCGAGCAGGAGATCGAACGGTACGAATCCCGGCTCGAGATGGAGAGCGTGGGAACGGTGCTCCAGGTGGGCGACGGGATCGCCCGCGTCTGGGGGCTGGACGACGCCATGTCCGGAGAGATGGTGCTGTTCCCGGGCGACGTGAACGGCATCGTCCTGAACCTGGAAGAGGACAACGTCGGCGTCGCGCTCTTCGGCTCCGAAGCGGCGATCAAGCAGGGCGACACGGTGCGCCGCACCGGCAAGCTCGCGTCGATTCCCGTCGGCGAGGCGATGGTCGGCCGCGTCGTGAACGCGATCGGCATTCCGATCGACGGCAAGGGCCCGATCGCGACCACGGAGACGCGCTCGCTCGAAGGGCACGCGCCGGGCGTCGTCGACCGCCAGCCGGTGAATCAGCCGGTGCAGACCGGCCTCAAGGCGATCGACTCGATGATCCCGATCGGCCGCGGCCAGCGCGAGCTGATCATCGGCGACCGCCAGACCGGCAAGACCGCCGTCGCGATCGACACGATCCTGAACCAGAAGGGGGGCGACCTCTTCTGCATCTACGTCGCCGTCGGCCAGAAGGACTTCACCGTCGCCAAGGTGGTGAAGATCCTCGAGGACCACGGCGCCATGGAGTACACCACCGTCGTGGCCGCGGGCGCCAGCGAGACGGCGCCGCTCCAGTACATCGCGCCCTACACCGGCTGCGCCATCGGCGAGTACTTCCGCGACAAGGGGAAGCACGCGCTGGTGATCTACGACGATCTCTCCAAGCACGCCGCGGCGTATCGCCAGCTCTCGCTGCTCCTGCGCCGGCCGCCGGGCCGCGAAGCCTATCCCGGGGACGTCTTCTATCTCCATTCGCGGCTCCTCGAGCGCGCGGCCAAGCTGAACGACCAGCTGGGCGCGGGCAGCCTCACGGCGCTCCCGATCATCGAGACTCAGGCGGGCGACGTCTCGGCCTACATCCCGACCAACGTCATCTCGATCACCGACGGGCAGATCTTCCTCGAGAGCGACCTCTTCTTCGCGGGCATCCGGCCGGCGATCAACGTCGGCATCTCGGTGTCGCGCGTCGGTGGCAAGGCGCAGACCAAGGCGATGAAGAAGATCGCCGGGCGCCTGCGGCTGGACCTGGCGCAGTACCGCGAGCTCGCGGCCTTCGCGCAGTTCGGCTCCGACCTGGACAAGGCGACGCAGGCCCAGCTGACGCGCGGCGAGCGCATGGTCGAGCTGTTGAAGCAGGGGCAGTATCAGCCCCTCCCGGTGGAGCGGCAGGTCGCGATCGTCTACGCCGGCACGAACGGCTACCTGGACGATCTTCCGGTGACGTCGATCCGGGACTTCGAGATCGGCCTGTACGAGTTCCTGGACAAGCAGTACGCCGACGTCCTGCACGACCTGAAGGTGAAGTACGAGCTGACCGACGCCATCGAGGCGCGCTTGAGGAAGGCGATCGAGGCCTTCAAAGCCGAGTTCGCGACGCGCAAGGTCAAGCCTTGAACGAGAGCCGGGCCCGGTAATGGCGACCCTTCGCGAAATCCGGACGCGGATCCGCTCCGTGCGGAACACCGCGCAGATCACGAAGACCATGGAGATGGTCTCCGCGGCCAAGCTTCGGCGCGCGCAGACCGCCGTGGAGTCGGCGCGTCCCTACGCGACCCTCCTCGGCGAGGTGCTCCAGAACCTGGCCCAGGCCTCGGGAGACGTTCTCCACCCGGCCTTCGTCCGGCGCGAGGTGAAAGCGCGCGTGATCGTCCTCATCACGTCGGACCGCGGCCTGGCCGGTGCCTTCAACGCGAACCTGATCC
Source organism: Candidatus Eiseniibacteriota bacterium (assembly GCA_035689165.1). GTDB lineage: Bacteria > Eisenbacteria > RBG-16-71-46 > SZUA-252 > SZUA-252 > DASQJL01. The sequence goes on from DASSLZ010000277.1 coordinate 4,390, forward strand.
GCACCGTGGAGGCGCGGGTCCGCGAGGCCCAGCGGCCGACGCGGTTCGTGCTCCTGGGCAAGAAGGGGTACGCCTACTTCCGGCGCCGGAACGCCGACATCCTCGCGTTCCGGGACGACATGGGCGGCGTGGCCGACTGGAAGTACGCGGAGGCGGTGAGCCGCGATCTTCTCGAGCGGTTTCTCTCCGGAGAGATCGACGAGGTCGATCTGGTGACCACGCATTTCAAGAGCGCGCTGTCGCGCGAGATCGTGGTCACGCCGCTCCTGCCCCTCGGACCGGAGCGCGCGCCGGCGGGACCGACGCGCGACTATATCTTCGAGCCCGGCCCGGAGGAGATCCTGGCCCGGATCGTCCCGTACTTCCTCGCGATGCGCCTCTACACCGCGCTGGCCGAGTCGGCCGCTTCCGAGCACGGCGCGCGGATGATCGCGATGGGCTCGGCCACCAAGAACGCGAACGAAATGATCCAGAATCTCACGCTGCACATGAACCGGACCCGGCAGGCCACGATCACCCGCGAGATCGTCGAGATCGTCGGCGGGGCCGAGGCGCTGAAGTAGGAAGGACGAAGGAAGGACGATGGCGAACGCGAACGGCAAGAACGGAAACGCAGGCGGCGAGAACATCGGGCAGATCATCCAGGTCATCGGTCCCACGGTGGACGTGCGGTTCGAGCCCGAGCGGCTGCCGAAGATCCTGAACGCGCTCACGATCCAGGACGCCGACCGAGGGATCGACCTCACCGTCGAGGTCGCCCTCCACATCGGCGACGAGGTCGTGCGCTGCGTGGCGATGTCCTCCACCGACGGCGTCACGCGCGGCATGGCCGTGCGCGACACGGGCGGCCCGATCACGGTCCCCGTCGGCCGCCAGACCCTGGGCCGCGTCTTCAACCTGCTCGGCGCCACCATCGACCAGGGAGGCCCCGTGAAGGAGCCGGAGAAGCGGCTCCCGATCCACCGCGCTCCGCCTTCCTTCGAAGAGCAGGAGACCGTGACCCGGATCTTCGAGACCGGGATCAAGGTCGTGGACCTGCTCGCGCCCTACGCCAAGGGCGGGAAGATCGGTCTGTTCGGCGGCGCCGGCCTGGGCAAGACCGTCATCCTTCAAGAGCTGATCCGGAACATCGCGACCGAGCACGGCGGCTTCTCCGTCTTCTCGGGGGTGGGGGAGCGGACCCGCGAGGGGAACGACCTCTGGCTGGAGATGAAGGAGTCGGGCGTCATCGACAAGACCGTGATGGTGTTCGGCCAGATGAACGAGCCCCCCGGCGCGCGGCTCCGCGTCGCGCTCACGGGGGTCACCATGGCCGAGTACTTCCGCGACCAGGAGAACCAGGACGTTCTCTTCTTCGTGGACAACATCTTCCGCTTCACGCAGGCGGGCTCGGAGGTGTCGGCGCTCCTCGGCCGCATGCCGAGCGCGGTGGGCTACCAGCCGACCCTTTCGACCGAAATGGGCGCCCTGCAAGAGCGCATCACCTCCACGAAGCGCGGCTCGATCACGTCGGTGCAGGCGATCTACGTGCCCGCCGACGACCTGACCGATCCGGCGCCGGCGACCACGTTCACGCACCTCGACGCGACCACGGTGCTCTCGCGGCGCATCTCGGAGCTCGGGATCTATCCCGCCGTGGATCCGCTCGACTCCACGTCGCGGATCCTCGACCCGAACATCGTGGGCGAGGAGCACTACAACCTGGCGCGCGCGGTGCAGAAGATCCTCCAGCGCTACAAGGAGCTCCAGGACATCATCGCCATTCTTGGCATCGACGAGCTCTCGGACGACGACAAGCTGATCGTGGCGCGCGCGCGCAAGATCCAGCGCTTCCTCTCGCAGCCGTTCTTCGTGGCCGAGCCCTTCACCGGGACGCCCGGCAAGTACGTGAAGCTGGAGGACACGATCCGGTCCTTCCAGCGCATCGTCGCGGGCGACTGCGACCACATTCCGGAGCAGGCCTTCTACATGATGGGCACGATCGACGACGTGTTCGCCAAGGCCGAGCAGATGGGAGTGACCGCGGGGGCCTAGGCCCCGAGCGCCGCTATGGCCGAGTTCACGTTCCGGCTGGTCACGCCGCAGCGCATCGTCTTCGAGGGCCCGGTCGTCTCGATCCAGGCGCCGGGCTCCGAAGGCTACCTCGGCGTGCTCGCCCACCACGCGCCGCTGATCACCATGCTGAAGGATGGCCGTCTCGAGATGCGCGACCCCTCCGGGCGCGTCACCGCCTGGCACGTGACCGGCGGCTTCCTCGAGGTCTCGAACAACCGCGCGTCGGCGCTCGCCGACTCGGCGGAGCCGATCACGCCCTAGTGCGACCGCGCCCGTCGCGGCGCGGCCCCGTTCCACCATCGGAGGACAGCCATGTCCTGGGACAAGACCATCAAGTGGATCATGCTGGTCTCCGGCGCGCTCACCTGCACGATGC
>DASSLZ010000278.1:0-3496 GCA_035689165.1 Candidatus Eiseniibacteriota bacterium
CCGGACCGCGGCCGAAGAAGTGGTTTCGGTATTGCGCGCCGCTCAGCACCCACCAGAGCCGCTCGGGGGTGTTCGGGGCTCCCCAGGAGAACTCGGGCACCCGAAGGGCCCGGATCGGTAGATAGAGCACCAGGGTGGCCCCCCACACGAAGAGAAGAAGCGAAAGAACGACCTCAAAGGGGCCGATGCTCCGGCGTGAGGCGAGACGGACCGCGGCGACGAACACCGCGGCTCCCGCCGCCAGCAGCAAGAGGTGGTTCGTCAGTCCCAGGCCGAGCAGGAACGCGGCGAGGACGAGATGGCGGGCGCTGCCGGTGCGGTCCGCCCGGGCCGAGGCCCAGAGGATCGCGCCGAGGAACGCCGCGTTCAGCGTGTAGACCTCGGCCAGCACGCTCTGGCTCCAGGCGCCGCGCGAAAAGGCGTAGGCGAGCGCGGCGGCGAACGCCGCGACCAGGGCCGGGACGCCGGACGCGCCGGGGCTCGGGACGGCGCCGGGATCGACGGGGGAATCGATCGCCCCGCGCTCGCGACGCGGCGACGCCAGCTCGACCACGAGGAGCGCCAGGAAGAAGACGCTGGCCGCGCCCGCGAGGGCGGCGACGAGATTGATGCGGAAGGCGGTCGCGCCGAAGGGAACCAGCGACGCGACGCGTCCGAGCAGGACGAAGAGGGGATAGCCGGTAGGGTGCGCGATGCCCAGCGTGGCGGCCGCGGCGAGAAGATCGCCGGAGTCCTCCCCCTGGTTCACCCACGCGACCGTGGGCGACAGGGTCTGGACGTATACCCAGAGCGCCAGAAGGGCGGCGACCGATGCGGCGCCGAGGGCGGTCCGGGGCATGCGGCGCAACGTAACAGACGCTTCGCCGGCGGGTCAAACGCGCGCCTTCGGCACCGGATGAAGCCGGGCCGACTCGCGATTCGGCCGAACAAAGAGTCTCCGGACGTGCGGATTGCACGGGGCGGCGGGAGGCTCGATGCAGAGCGCGGCGCACCAGGCAGGGCCGCGTAAACGATTTGCTTCAAATGGCTTACATTGCGGGTGCGGGACACCGTGGCATGGAAGTTGCTCGATAGCAGCCACGGCTCTTCCCGCAGTCGGGTGCGGGATCGCCACATCCCACCACATCGCGGAGCACGACATGTTCGGCAGGAAGAAGAGCACGGTGGGTCTCGACATCGGATCGAGCTCGATCAAGGTGGCCGAGATCGTGCAGGACCGCGGCGGCGACCGCCTGGTGAACTACGGCATCTCCGAGCCGCTCAGCGAAGCGATCGTGGATGGCGAGATCATGGACCGCCAGATGGTGCACGAGGCGATCACCAATCTCATCGAATCCCGCCAGATCAAGAACAAGAACGTCGTGACCGCGGTCTCCGGCCGCGCCGTCATCGTGAAGAAGATCCTGATGGACCGGCTGAGCGAGGAAGACGCCAAGGAAGCGATCCAGTGGGAGGCGGAGCAGCACGTCCCCTACGACATCAACGACGTCTCGCTCGACTTCCAGATCATCAATCCCAACGTCGACCAGAAGAAGATGCAGGTGCTGCTGGTCGCCGCCAAGAAGGACATGATCGCGAACCACGCCGAGATCATCAAGGAGGCCGGCCTCACGCCCTCGATCATCGACGTGGACTCGTTCGCGATCCAGAACGCGATCGAGGCCAACTACGAGCTCCACGCCGACGAGACCGTCGCGCTGATCAACATCGGGGCCGAGATCACCAACCTGAACATCGTGCGGAACCAGACGCCCCACTTCACGAAGGACCTCTCGGTGGGCGCGAACTCCTTCGTCGAGGGGATCCAGCGCAAGTACAACGTGAGCCAGGCGGAGGCGCTGAGCGCGCTCCGCGGCCGCGGCGAGGGCGCGATCGACGTCGCGTCCATCGTGCAGGCGACCTGCGAGGATCTCTCGGTCCAGATCGACCGGGCCGTCGCCTATCTCCGCTCCGCCGGCGACGCCGATCGCGTCGACCGGATCCTCATCTCGGGCGGGAGCGCCCGGGTGCCGGGCCTGGCCGAGTTCCTGAACTCGCGCCATCAGGTCCCGGTGGAGATCGTGAATCCGCTCCAGCGGCTGCTCGTGGATCCCGGTCTCTTCGACGGCGACTCGCCCGACGGCGTGGGCCCCGTGCTCACCGTGGCGATCGGCCTCGCGCTGCGATAGGGGGACGCTCATGATCCGCATCAATCTGCTGCCCAAGGACGAGCGACAGGTCCGGCGGAGCTTCCAGTTCCCGAAGGTGGGCGCCGTCATGCCGGTGCTCGTCCTGCTCCTGGTCGCCGCCCTCTTCACCGCGTTCTCCGTCGTGCAGGCGATGCAGGTGAGCCGGCTCAAGTCCGACATCGCCCGCGCCACCGCCGAGGCCGACAAGCTCCGTCCGCAGCTCCAGATGATCTCGGAGCTGACGACGAAGCGCGAGGAGCTGACGCGCCGCCTGAACGTCATCACCGAGCTGGACAAGACGCGGCTGTGGCGCGTCCGGCTCGTGGACGAGCTGTCGAAGTGCGTCCCCGACCACCTCTGGCTGACGACGTACGAGGAGACGGGACCGAACACGGTGCAGGTCGAGGGGGTCACGTTCTCGAACCTGCTCGTGGCCGACTTCATGTCGCGCATGGAGGCGTCGCCCCTCTACGGGAACGTCGACCTGGTCGTGGCCGAGAAAGGCACGATCGACCAGCGCAGCGTGGTGAAGTTCAAGATCACGGCGTCGATGACGCTGTAAGCCCGCGAGGAGCGAACGCGATGGCATTGGACCTGAAAGATCCGAAAACGCAGAAGATGCTCCTGGTGGGGCTGGGCACCGCCGCGCTCGTTTATCTGTACGTCTTCGCGGACTTCGTGCCGTTCAACTACAAGGCCCGCTCGCGCCAGATCGGAACGCTCAAGGCCGAGTACACGCAGAAGGCCAACGAGCTGTCCAAGGCGCAGCAGCTGGTGAACCGCCTGCCCGAGCTGAAGAAGGAGTTCGCGCTCCTGAACCAGCGGTGGGCGATCGCGCAGGAGCTGTTGCCGAGCCAGAAGGAAGTCGCGAGCCTGCTCCGCAAGGTCACCCTCGCGGGGCAGGAGGCCGGCGTCAAGTTCGTGCTCTTCAAGCCGGGCGAGCCGCAGAAGCAGACGTACTTCACGGAGAATCCCGTGCAGGTCACGGTGACCGGGGGCTTCCATCACGCCGGCACCTTCTTCAGCGAGATCGCCGAGCTTTCACGGCTCGTGAACGTTTCGCAGCTCAAGCTCCATGGATTCGACAAGGGCGATGTCGACGACACCGTTCAGGCCGATTTCATCGCGACCGCCTACACGTTGGCCGAGGGGACTCCTCATGAACCTGCCAAGCCTGGCGCTGCCACGAAGTAAGTTCTTCCAGAGCCGACTGGGGATCCTGGTCCTGGCTCTGGTCGCCGTCCTCCTGGGCGGCGCGGCCTTCTTCGCGTTGCGCCCGCTGGCGCCGCCGACCTTGCCGACGCCGGCAACGTCGCCCGCGGCCCAGG
>DASSLZ010000279.1:0-3299 GCA_035689165.1 Candidatus Eiseniibacteriota bacterium
CCAGACCGGGACGATGACCAGGAAGATCATCGTCGTGCCGTGCATGGTGAACAGCTGGTTGTAGACCTCGGGGGTCACCAGCGTGTTGTCCGGCGCGCCCAGCTGCAGGCGGATCAGCAGCGCCTCGACCCCGCCCAGCACGAAGAAGACGAGGACCGTGTAGAGGTACATGATCCCGATCTTCTTGTGATCGGTGGTGGTGAACCACGAGGTCCAGCCCGTGTGCGCGCCACGGACGTCGTGGGCGATGATGTGGGGGACCGGCCGCTCGAGGATCGGCAGCGCGCGGTCTGAGGTCTCGGTGGGGGAGGAAGTCGTGGCCATGCCTACTGGGAGTTCTGCTTGTCGATCTCTTCGCGGGTCTTCGCCGCCTGCTCGCGCGCCGTCTTGATCTGCTCCGCCTTGCGCTGGACCCAGGCCTGGTAGTCCGGGTAGCGCATGCCGATCACGCGGCCGAGCATGTTGGCGTGGTTGCGCCCGCAGAGCTCCGCGCACTGGCCGTTGTAGACCACCTGGTCCTCACCTTCCGGGATCGCGGACTCGGGGATCTTGAACCAGCTCTTGTTGACGTAGCCCGGGACGGCGTCCATCTTGCCGCCCAGCTTCGGGATCCACCATGAGTGGATGACGTCGTCGGCCGTGATGTCGAGCGTGATGGTCATGCCGACCGGGACGACCATGTCGACGTAGCTGAAGATCTCGGGGTTGCTGCCCTGCTTGGGGTACTGGTAGCGCCACACGTACTGCTGGCCGTCCACCTTGAGGTTCAGGAACGGGCTGCCCTTGGGCGGGTTCGGCTGGTCCGTGGAGGCGTAGAGCACGTTGGACGCCGTGACCGGGTTGCCGTTGGCGTCGATGTCCGACGCCGGCGGGTTCTTGATGCCCGGCAGCATGATGAACGTGAAGATCGTGATGAAGATCAGGATCACGCCGGCGCCGACGGTCCAGCCGATCTCCAGCCGCGTGTTGCCGTGGATCTGGGCCGCGACCATGCCCTTGCGGGCGCGGAAGTTGACCAGCGCCCACAGCAGCGCCCCGGCCACGCCGAGGAACACGATCCAGGCGAGGATGAAGATCAGCAGGTAGAGCGTCCAGATCTTGTCCGCGTTCTCCGAGCCGCCCTTCTCGGGGAAGAAGATCCCCGCGCTCGCGGCCGCGGGGGCCAGCGCAAGGCCGGCCAGGGCCGCGGTCAGGCCGCGGGTGAGGAGCACCTTCAGCATGCGGCGGCGGAGTATATGGAGCGCGGAGGCCGAAGAGTGGCGTGCCCGCGCCATCGCGCTCATCGACCGCCGAACGCCGGCGGTCGCTTCTCGAGGAACGCCTGCACGCCCTCCAGGAAGTCCCCGCTCTCCGCGGACTGTTGCTGGAGGGAGGCCTCGAGCTCGAGCTGCTCGTCCATGCGCGCGTACAGCCAGGCGTTGAGCTGGCGCTTGGTGCCGGCGTAGGAGCGGGTCGGGCCGGTGGCGAGCCGCTGGGCCAGCGCGTCGACCTCGGCCTCGAACTCGTCGTCGGCCGCGACGCGGTTGATCAGGCCCCACTCGAGCGCCTGCCGCGCGCCGACCTTCTCGCCCAGCATCGCCATCTCGCTCGCGCGCGTGAAGCCCACGCGCTCGGGGACGAACAGCGACGAGCCGCCGTCGGGGACGAGCCCGATGTTCACGAAGGCCAGCAGGAAGTAGGCGCTCTCGCGCGCGATCACGAGGTCGGCGGCGAGGGCGAGCGAGAGCCCGATGCCGACCGCCGGGCCGTTGACGGCCGCCAGCACGGGCTTGGGCATGCGCCGGATCCCGGTGATGATCGGGTGGTAGCGCTCGGTGAGGACCGTGTGGACGTCCGGGTGACCGGACGGCGTGGGGTCGAAGCCCGCCTTGAGGTCGGCGCCCGACGAGAACGCCCTGCCGGCGCCCGTGATCACGACCGCGCGGACCTCGTCGTCGCCGGCGGCCTGCTCGACCGCGGCCAGCAGGTCCAGGCCGAACTGCTTGTTCCAGGCGTTCAGGGCTTCAGGGCGATCGAGCGTGATGCGCAGCTCGCCGCCGCGCCGCTCGACCTGCACGGTCTCGTATTCCATGGGGCGCGATCCTACGGGCATGGACCCGGCCTTCGTCTTCGGCTACGGCTCGCTGCTGGCGCGCGGGGAGGGCACGCCCTGCCGGCTGCGCGGGCACCGCCGCCGCTGGGGCGTGGCGATGGACAACCGGCGCACGATCCCGGGCTACAAGTACTTCCTCGAGCCGCGCGGCGGGCGCCCGGAGGTGTTCGTGGCCTTCCTCGACGCCGTGCCGGAGCCGGGGGCCTCGTGCGCCGGCCTGGCCTTCCGGGTCGACGCGGCGGCGCTCGGCGAGCTGGACGCCCGCGAGCGCAACTACCGCCGCGTGGAAGTGACGGCGCTGCTCGACGCCGACCTCGGCGGGCGCGTGTGGGCCTACCTGGGGCTGGAGGAGGCGCGCGAGCGCCTCGCGGTGGGCGTGCGGGCGGGGACCGCGGTCGTCTCGCGCGCGTACGTGGAGGGTGTGCAGGAAGGCTTCGCGGCGTTCGGCCTGGACTTCGACACGGAGCCGGAGCTGCCGGTGCGGGATCTGACGCTGGTGCGGGTTCCCGGCCCCGAAGCCGTCCACCCGCCGGGCTAGACTCGCCAGCGCCGTGCGCCTGCCCACCGCCATCCGCGGGGCCGCGGGTGCGGCCCTCGTCGCCGGGATCGCGGCGCCGCTCCTCCGCAGGCGGCTGAAGCTGCCGCCTCCCGTGGTGACGGGTACCGCGGCCCTGGCCCCGTTCGCCCTCTGCGTCCTGGTCCCGCGCTCGCGCAAGCGCGACTTCGCCGCGTGCGTGCTGCAGATGTGGGCCTACATCGCCACGTACGAGATGCCCAACGACGATCCGGAGGCGCTCGAGCGGCGGGTGCGGGTCGCCTATCCGGTGCGCGCCGACAAGGCGATCGGGCTCGGCACGACGCCGACCCTGCGGCTCCAGCGCGCGCTCGCCACCCCGGGCAGCTTCCGCGCTTGGGAGAAGCTGCTCGTGTGGTCGCACTGGCTGTGGTTCCTGTTCCCGCACGGCACCGTCGCCTACCTGCTCCTGCGCCGCCCCGAGGCCTTCCCGCGCGGCGCCGCGCAGGTCTACGCCACGTTCGACATCGGACTGATCGGCTACTGGGCGATCCCCACCGCTCCGCCCTGGTACGCGGCCGCCCAGGGACTGATGGCGGACGGCCGGACGCCGGAGCTGCGGCGGATGATGGTCGAATACGGTGAGCAGTTCTGGAAGTCCGGGTGGGCGCCTCTGTACGGTTTCCTGGGAGG
>DASSLZ010000280.1:0-21385 GCA_035689165.1 Candidatus Eiseniibacteriota bacterium
GGACGCCGTCGAGCTTCTGGAAATCTCGTTGGAAGAAGGCATCGACACCATCATCACCAGCGCGGGAAATCCCGCCGTGCTGGGCCCGCGCATCAAGGGCGCGCGGGCGACATGGGTCCACGTGGTGCCCAGCGTGAAGCATGGGAAGAAAGCGCAGGATTCGGGAGCCGACATCGTGGTCGGGGAGGGCTTCGAGGCGGGCGGCCACAACGGCGTGGACGAGATCACGACGCTGGCGCTGATCCCCCAGCTGGTCGACGCGCTGTCCGTGCCGGTCGCGGCGGCCGGTGGAATCGCAGACGGCCGCGGGTTCCTGGCCGCCATGGCTTTAGGGGCGGAGGGCATCTCCGTGGGCACACGCTTTGCATGTACTCCAGAGTCGTCTTCCCACCCCCTTTATAAGGAAGCGGTTGTCGCCGCAGGCGATGCCGGGACCGTGCTGTTTGCAAAGCGCATCGCGCCAGTTCGCGCGATCAAGAACCCCTGGGTGGAACGGGTCCGCCAGGCCGAAGCCCAGGGGGCGTCGCGAGAGGCGCTGGAAGAGGTGTACGGCCGATCCCATTCGCGCCGGGGCATCCTCGAAGGGGACGTGGACGAGGGCGAGCTGGAGGCCGGTCAGTCGAGCGGATTGATCCACGACGTGATCCCGGCCGCCCAGGTCGTGCGGCGGTTCGTCGATGAATTCGAGCAGGCCCTGTCCCGAGTGCGAGGCGTCGGATCATGAGCGACCCGAAAATCGTCGAGGAGCAGCTCGCGCAGAAGGAAGCCCCCACCGCCGAGACCGCGATGGTTGCGGGGCGGAGTCGCTACGACGCCGCGATGAAGAAGGACAACGACAGCGCCCGCTGTCTCGATCTCCTGGAAGCCGCCCACCAGTTCCAGCGCGCCATCCAGATCGCCCCCGACGCTCCCGAAGCCTACGGATGGCTGGCTCAGACCTACCGGATGATGGCCGCCGCCTCGCGCGCCGCCGACTCCGACCGCGCCGATCTGTTCACCCGATTCGCCTGCGCCGTGGCGTGGGAAGGAACCCTGCGAAGCACGCCGACGTCCGTGACGATCCGGACCAAGCAGGAGGTCCGGACCCTCGTGGCGTGGATCCGCGCGACCCGGCACCTATCGTCGGCGGATGCGGAAGCGGAGATGAAGACGATTCACGGGCAGAGTCTGGAGCAGGCGCTCAGTTACTAGAAATTCAGCCACGGTGAATTGAAATCAGAGTAGCCTAGGGGCGTTGGGCGCCCGCCGGCCCCGAGCACCTATGCCCCTTCGCCCTGCCGTTCTCAGTGTAGCCCTGCTCTGCGGGTCTTCCGCATCCGGCAGCGCCTCCTCGCAAGTACCCCCGCCTGCGGTCGTCGATAGCGCCTGGACCCACCTCGCCCGATATGCGGGCCCATCCCCGATGCGGTACATCACGCTCGAGACGGTTGACAGCGTGAAGACGACGGTCAGAACGGAAGTCACGCCATCAGCAGCATGGCGATTCCACTTTCGCTTTCGACGCCCCGGGATACCGGCAGTGGATCAACCTGTTCAGGTCCTGCTCGACTCCATCGGCCACCTGGCGCCCTTGGTACTCCGAGTCGGAGAGGTCCTTGCGGATGATCCCATCGAAGGCATCCCTCCTTGCGCAAACGATTCAACTCTTTGCGCGCCGTCGCTCACACGGGAAGAGGCGATCGGAATCGCGCGGAAGAACGGAATCTCCGAGGGGCTGGGGCCTTGGAAGGTCGAGTTTGGCTGGAATCGATCCCGCAGGAGATTCATGTGGATCCTGACCAACACGCTCATTGACCGAGGGCCTTGTGATCGGTCGGGTAAGGTCGTCTTCATCGATGCCAGCACCGGCGAGATCATCTGGGGCGGTGCTTGGTCTCAGGAGTGCTGAGTCGGCATCACGCCTCGGGCCGTTGGTGGACGTCCCGGGTCTTGACCACCCCGAGCATCGCGTCATGAATGCGGCCGTTGGTCGCCACGAGCTGGCGAATGGTAACCTTCGCGGGACCGCCTTCGTAATTGCTCGTCTTCCCGCCGCCCTCCTCCACGATCAACATTCCGGCCGCCATGTCCCAGGGCTGGAGTCCGCCTTCCCAGAAGCCGTCGCTGCGCCCGACGCCGACTTTCGCGATCGCTAGCGCGGCGGAGCCGGCGCGGCGCACGGCTTGCGCTTTCAGGAGAAAGCGGGAGAACGGGCCGATGTTATTCGATTCGAAATCGCCGCTCAGGTCGTAGGAGAAGCCGGTTCCGAGCATGGCCTTGCCCAGGTCGTCGACTTCGGTGACGCGGCGGGGCGTTCCGTTCAGCGTGGTGCCACCGTCACGTCTTGCGGCGTACATGTCGTCCAGGAGCGGGTTGTAGACGACGCCCACCTTGAGGTCGCCGGCTTCCTGGAGCGCGATGGAGACGGACCAGACGGGGTATTCGTGGGCGTAGTTGGTGGTCCCGTCCAGGGGGTCGACGATCCAGAGGCGCTCGGAGCCGCGGCGCTCGCCGCCTCCCTCTTCGGCCAGGATGTCGTCGCCTGGAAATGCCGCGTTCAGCCTGGAGATGATCAAGCGCTCGGAACGCTTATCCATCTCGGTGACGAGGTTGATTCGGCCCTTGTAGCCGATCTCCTGCTGGCGGCCGAAGTTCTCCTTCAAGAGCGCGCCGGCTTCGTGCGCGATGGCGACTGCGGCCGCCAGCTCTCGTTCATAGAACGGGCCGCTCATCGATACGCTCGGGTGATGGAGAAGAGCAACTTGCGCTGGCGCAAGTTAACATACATGTTACGTGCCAACGTCAGCGGGCTGTGGTCGGAGGAATATCCGCGACGTCGGGGCGCTTGATGGTGATGCCCTTGGCCGAGTACCAGGGGTGGTACTCCACGCGGAACATGCCCGCGGTCACCGCGCGGTCGCCCGAGACGAGCTTCTCGCACTCCTCGATGGATTCGGAATCGAAGATCCAGATGCCGCGCAGGTCGGTCTTGTCCATCAAGGGACCGGCGATGAGGAGCTTTCCGGCTTCGTACATCCGGGCGCTGTTGGACATGTGGCTGCGGAAGAGCTCGTCCCGCTCGGCGTCGTCCGTCGGCTGGTTCGGTCCGCGGTACAGGAGGCCCAGCACGTAGGTGCGCATCGCCCATTCGGGAGGCGGCTCGCCTTCTCCGGTCGGGCGTCCGGGATGCAGCGGATCCGTCGGACTCATTCCTTCCCTCCCTTGGTGCCCTTTCCCGACCCCAGCGACTTGTGGAACTTGTGCTGCGTCTTCTGCACTTCGTAGCCGAGATGCTGGTAGAACTTGTGGGCGCCATCGCGCACGATGTTCGTGCGCAGCGAGACCTCGAGGGCGCCGCGCTCCCGCGCCCACGCCTCGACGTGCTCGACCAGCGCGCGTCCGGCCCCCGATCCGCGATACTTCTCGTCCACGACCAGGCCGCCCAGCTCGGCGTTCGGTCCCGACTCGATGAACGGGACCATGAACACGTGGGCCCAGCCGATGACGTGCCCCTCGGGGTCCTCGGCCACGAAGGCGTCCCCCACCTCGGAGCCCAGCACGGCGCGGATCGCGGTCTCGGTCTTGCCCACGTCGCTGGAGTAGCCGAGCTGGCTGACCAGCTCGTTCACCGCGGGCGCGTCCTCCTCGGTCATCCGGCGCACGCGCACCTCGATCTCCTCGCGGGTCTTCTCGCTCACGACTGCTCCCCGTCGGCAGCCACCGGCTGCTCGCGCTCCATTCCGTCGCCGTCCAACCGCACGTCCGGCGCCGACTCCTTGCTGTACTGCAGCTCGTAGAGCCGGGCGTAGATACCGCCCTTGCCGAGCAGCTCGGCGTGCGTTCCCTGTTCGCGCAGCTCGCCCTTGTGGAGGACGAGGATGCGATCGGCGTCCAGGATGGTGCTCAGCCGGTGGGCAATCACGAGCGACGTGCGCCCTTCCAACAGCCGCTTCAGCGCGGCCTGCACGATCCGCTCCGTCTCCACGTCCACGCTCGACGTGGCCTCGTCCAGAATCAGGATGCTCGGATCGTAGTGGAGCGCGCGCGCGAAGGCGAGGATCTGCCGCTCGCCCATCGAGAAATAGGCTCCGCGCTCCCCCACCTCTTCGTCCAGTCCGTGCGGCAGCCGCGCGTGCAGGCGCGAGCCGCCCACTTCCATCAGGGCCCGGTCCACCTGTCCGTCCGCGCGGTCCCGCGCGCCGAACGCGATGTTCTCGCGCACGGTGCCCGAGAAGAGGAACACGTCCTGCAGCACCAGGCCGATCTGGCGGCGCAGGTCCTTCCCCTCGATCGTGCGGATGTCGCGCCCGTCCACGCGGATCGAGCCGCGCTGGAATTCGTAGAACCGGGTGAGCAGGTTCGCGATCGAGGACTTCCCGGCGCCGGTCGCCCCCACGATCGCCACCTTCTCGCCCGGCGCGATGTGGAAGGACAGGTCGCGGATCACGAACTCCTCGTCCTTGTAGGCGAACCAGACGTGATCGAACTCCACGTCGCCGCGCAGGCGCCCCACCTCGGGAGCCTCCTTCGGCTCCACCACGGCGGGCTCGGTGTCGAGCAGCTCGAAGATCCGCTCCGAGGCGACCATCGCCGCCTGGAAGACGTTGTACTTCTCGCTCAGGTCGCGCACCGGCTGGTAGAAGCGGTCGGAGTACTGGATGAACGCGACCACGACGCCGAACGTCACCGTCCCGGCGAGGATGCCGCTGCCGCCATACCACAGGATCAGCGCCAGCGCGATCGCGCCGATGATCTCGACGGCCGGGAAGAAGACCGCGTAGTAGAAGAGGTTCTGCACGTGCGCGTCGTAGTGCGAGCGGTTGGCCTCGTCGAACTTCAAGGTCTGCTTCCGCTCGGCGTTGAAGAACTTGAGCACGTCCAGCCCCTGGAGGTGCTCCTGCAGGAAGGCGTTCAGGCGCGCGAGGCGCGTGCGCACGCGCCGGTAGGACACGCGCACCTTGGACCGGAAGATCGCCGTGGCGATCACCAGCAGCACGACCGTGGTCATCGTCACCAGGGCGAGCCGCCAGTTCATCCAGAACATGGCGAAGACGATCGCGGCGAGCATGAAGATGTCGCCGATCACGGCGACCACGCCCTGCGCGAAGAGCTCGTTCAGCACCGCCACGTCCTGCGTGACGCGCGTGAGGATGCGCCCCACCGGCCGGGTGTCGAAGTAGGAGGGGGTCAGCGTCTCGAGGTGCCGGAAGATGGTGAGCCGGAGATCCTGCATCGCCCGCTGCCCCACCATCGCCATCGTGTAGGACTGGATGTAGCGGAGCACGAAGGCGACCGCGAGCACGGCCACGTAGGCGATCGCGATGAAGAACAGCCCGCGGACCGCGTCGGCCGGAAGCGCCCCGTGGCCGCCGGCGGGCTTCACGTACTTGTCGATCGCGATCTTGGTCAGGAACGGGCCGGCCGCCTCCAGGAGCGAGAGCACGCCGAGGACGGCGATCGAGAGCCCGATCTCCTTCTTGTACGGCTTCAGGAAGCGGAGGAGACGGCCCGCGAGGCGGCGGTCGTAGATCGCGCCCTGCGCGTCGATGTCGTCCGAGGCGGAGCCCCAGGGTCCGGCCATCAGCGGCTCCTTTCCATGCGGCGCGCCCGGCTCATAGGGCCTCGAGCTCTTCCACCACCTCTTCCAGGTGGTAGAGGTCGCCGTACAGCCCGCCGCGCGCGAGCAGCTCTTCATGGGTTCCGGACGCAACGATCCTGCCCTCGTCGAGCACGACGATCCGATCCACGCGGAGGAGCGCCGAACGGCGGTGCGTCGCGAGCACGACCGTGGCGCGCTGCGTCGCGCGGAACAGATTGTCCAGGATCACCTCTTCGGTGCCGGGATCCACGCTCGCGAAGGCGTCGTCCAGGAGCAGCACCGGGCGCTCCAGCGCGAGCGCGCGGGCCAGCGCGACCCTCTGCTTCTGTCCGCCCGAGAGCGTGATGCCGCGCTCGCCGATCATGGTGTCCAGCCCCTGCGGGAACTGGGTGAGGTCGGACGAGAGGCCGGCGCGGCGCACGACTTCGTCCACGTCCGGCTGAACCGCTCCCGGCTCGAACCCGAACGCCACGTTCGCACGGATGGTGTCGGAGAAGAGGAAGGTCTCCTGCGGCACGATGCCCAGCCTGCGGCGCAAGGGGCCCCGCGGCAGCTCCGAAACGGGATGGCCCTCGAAGCGGATCACGCCCCCCGTAGGCTCGTAGAGCCGCGCGATCAGGTTCAGGAGCGTCGTCTTCCCCGAGCCGGTCCGCCCGACCACGGCGAGCGTCTCGCCGGCGCGGATCGAGAGGTTCAAGGCGTGGAGCACGTCGCGGTCGGTGCCCGGATAGTGGAAGGAGACGTTCTCGAGCGCGACCGCGGGCACGTGGGCGTGCGACGCGCCGTCCGGCGCGGCACGGTCAGGACGGGGCCATGGAGTCCCGGGCTCCACGTCGTCCTCCACCGGCAGCGCCAGGATCTCCTGGATCCGCCCCATGGAGGCCGCGCCGCGCTGGAACAGGTTCGACACCCACCCCAGCGAGATCATCGGCCAGATGAGCATCGCGAGGTAGATCTGGAACGCGACCAGCTCGCCCAGCGTGATCTGGCCGCGCACCACCGCGGCGCCGCCCACGCCCAGGACGATCGCCGAGGCAATCCCGCCCAGGAGCGACAGCATCGGCCACATTCCCGACCAGATCTTGATCATCGCCCGGTTCTTCTCGAGGTAGTCCTCGTGGATGGCGGCGAACGCGCGGTACTCCCCTTCCTCTTCCACGTGCGCCTTCACGACGCGAATCCCGGCGAGGGTCTCCTGCGCCTTGGCCGTCATCGCGGCGAACGAGGCCTGGATCGCCTCGTAGTGGTGGTGCAGCTTGGCGCCCAGGCGCGCGACCGTGAACGAGAGGATGGGCAGCGGAATCAGGGAGAGGAGCGTGAGCCGGAGATCGATCCGGCACATCAGCGTCACCGCGAGAACGAACGTCGCGATGGTGTTTCCGAAGTACATGATGCCGGGTCCCAGGAAGTTGCGGACCGCGTCCAGGTCGTTGGTCGCGCGCGAGAGCAGGTCGCCCACCTTGCGCGTGCGGTAGGTCTCGGCCGGAAGGCGCGTGAAGTGGTCGAACAGGTCGTTCCGCAGCTCGTACTCCATGCGCCGCGACGCCCGGATGAGCGACATGCGCATGGTGAACAGGAAGACGCCCTGCAGCGTGACCGCGAGCAGGATCAGCCCGGAGTCGCGCAGGAGCGCTGAGCGGGTGACGCCGGCCTGGAGATGGTCCACGGCCTGGCGCACCAGCCAGGGCGACCACACCTGGAAGACCGTGGTCAGGCCGATCGAGAGCGTGC
This sequence comes from Candidatus Eiseniibacteriota bacterium, assembly GCA_035689165.1. Classification (GTDB taxonomy): domain Bacteria; phylum Eisenbacteria; class RBG-16-71-46; order SZUA-252; family SZUA-252; genus DASQJL01. The sequence goes on from DASSLZ010000280.1 coordinate 7,310, forward strand.
CGAAGAAGATCGCGATCTTGTGCCGGCGCAGGTATGGAAGCAGGTGGCGAAGCGATCCGATGACGGTGATCCTCGCTGGATGTGGGGAGGCGGGCCCGACGCTCGCCGGGGCGAGCCGCCCGCCGGAGACGGGCCGCTCCGCCGGGACTAGGAGGAGCTGCCCTCGTTGTAGACTAAGATGCGGCCACAGGCCTCGCAGATCATGATCGCGTCGCCCAAGCGCACTTGCTGCATCGCGTGGGGGGTCAGGGCCCGGAAGCACGCCCCGCAGGCGCCCTTCTTCACCTCGGCCACCGCCACCCCATCCCGCGCCCCCGCCAGACGATCGTACCGCGAGAGCACCGGCGCGGGCACGCGCGGACGCACGGCGTCCCGGTCCTGCATCAGGGCCGCGAGGGTCTGCTCCAGCGCCGCGGCCTCCTGGTCCATCGAAGCCTCTTCCCGCTTCAGGCGCCCTTCCTCCTCCGCGACCCGCTTCTCCGCGCTCTTCATCGCAAGGACCAGCTTCTCCTCGGCGTCGTAGCTCTCGAGGATCTTGGTCTCGACGTCGGAGCGCTTCTGCTTCACCCCCTCGATCTGGTGCCTCATCGCCGTGTACTCCTGGTTCGTCTTCACGTCCAGGAGCTGCCGCTCCAGCTTGGCCACGTCGGCCTGGAACGCCTCCACTTCCTTCTCCAGGGAGCGGCGGCCGCCGCGGCCGGCGTCCAGCTCCTTCTTGGCGCGTTCCAGGTCGGCCCTGGCCGCGGCCAGGGCGCCTCGCAGCGACTCGCGCCGAGACGGGATCGCCTCCTTGCGGCGTTTCGCGTCGAGGAGAAGGGTGTCGCGGCGCTGCAGCTCGAGAAGCGCTTCCAGCTCAGGGAGCACGGCGGTCCTTTCGCGAGGTTCTGGGGAAAAGAAAACGGGGAGCGCGCACGAGCGCGCTCCCCGTGGTCGGCGACGGGGGCCGGCGATGAGCGCCGTGCCCCCGCGAAGGTCCGGCCGGTTCGAGTCCGGCCCCAAGCCGGGCCGCGGCGGCGACCCTGGATTCCCTCGGTCCAAAATGGTGGGCGGTGCAGGGATTGAACCTGCGACCTCTGGCTTGTGATACCAGCGCTCTCCCAACTGAGCTAACCGCCCCGACGAGGACCGAGGCCGCGGGCCCGCGCGATGCGTCGCGAGGAATCATGGACGGGAAAAGGGCAAGTGGGCCCACTTGGACTCGAACCAAGGTCCGACCGGTTATGAGCCGGGCGCTCTCACCAACTGAGCTATGGGCCCGGTTGCGCTTCGATCCGGCTTGGAACCCGAGCGCCGGAGGGTACCAGAGGCGCGACGGGAGGGTCAAGGAAGCGGCCGCGCCGCTTCCCGCCCGCGCGGCGCTTCCGCTCACATCATCTCCACGTAGCCCTTGAGCCGGCGGCTGCGCGTCGGATGCCGCAGCTTGCGAAGCGCTTTCGCCTCGATCTGGCGGATGCGCTCGCGCGTGACGTTGAACGTGGCGCCCACTTCTTCCAGCGTGCGCGGGCAGCCGTCCTCGGTCAGGCCGAAGCGGAGGCGGATGACCTTGGCCTCGCGCTTGGAGAGCGTCTCCAGCACCTCGTTCACCTCGTCCTTCAGCATGGAGAACGCGGCCGCCTGCGCGGGCGAGACCACGCTCGTGTCCTCGATGAAGTCGCCCAGGCTGGAATCGTCGTCCTCGCCGATCGGACGGTCGAGCGAGATCGGCTCCTGCGCCGCCTTGAGCACGCTCTTGATCTTGTCCACGGGCAGCGCGAGCTTCGCCGCCACTTCCTCGGGGGTCGGCTCGCGGCCCAGCTCCTGCACCAGCCGGCGCGACGTGCGCACGACCTTGTTGATCGCCTCGATCATGTGCACCGGAACGCGAATCGTCCGCGCCTGGTCGGCGATGGCGCGCGTGATCGCCTGCCGGATCCACCACGTCGCGTAGGTGGAGAACTTGTATCCCTTCCGGTAGTCGAACTTGTCCACGGCGCGCATCAGGCCGCTGTTCCCCTCCTGGATCAGGTCGAGGAATTCGAGGCCGCGGTTGGTATAGCGCTTGGCGATGGAGATCACGAGGCGCACGTTGGCCTCGATCATCTCGCGCTTCGCCTTGTCGCGGGCGATCTCGCCGGAGCGGATCTCGCGCGCGACCTCCTTCACCTGGTCGCGCGTCATGTGGGCTTCTTCTTCGATCTTCCGCACCTTGCGGCGCGCGTTCTTCGAAGCGCGGTCGTACTCCTCGAAGCGCTCGGGCGTGAGGGCGCTCTCCTTCTCGACCTGCTTCGCCTCTTTCTTGCTCTTCTTGGCGCGCTTCAGGAGGTCGGCGATCTCGTCGCCGTTCTTGCCCCAGCGCCGCTCGAGATCGGTGAACTCGCTCTCGACCAGGTCGATCTGGTGCGAGTAGTCCTTGATCCGCTCGGCGAGCCGCTCGATGAGGCGCGTGTTCAGGTTCAGCGTGAACAGCTCGCACATGAGGTCTTCGTCCGCGGTGCGCAGCTTCCCCTGGTGGGTGGCGCGCAGCGCTTCGGACAGGCGTCCCGTCGGCTTTTCCTGGAGCTTGGTGAACTTGCCGTGCAGGAGGCGGATCTTGTCGAACGCCTTGAGGGCGCGCGCCCGCTCGCGCTTGGGGCTGAACTCGGGATTCCAGTTGCCAAAGTCGATCTGGGTCAGGTCCTCGACCCGCATCTTCCCCTGCTTGAGCCGCGTGCCGTAGGAGATGATCTCCTTGAGAATCGGCCCCGAACGGAACAGCGCGGTGCAGATCTGCTTCTCGCCGGCCTTGATCCGCTTCGCGATCTCGACTTCGCCCTCGCGGTCCAGCAGCGGCACGCGTCCCATCTCGCGCAGGTACATGCGCACGGGATCGTCGTAGCGGACCGGATGGGGGAGCGCCGCCGCCTTCTCGGGCGGGCGCTTCTCCTCGCGCCGCTTCAGACGGAGCTTCTGCTGCGCCTCTTCGTGCGTGTCGAAGACGTCGACCTTCAGGTCGTTCAGGGCGATGTAGACCTCGTCCATGTCTTCGACCGAGGCGCTCTCGTCCAGGAAGGTCTCGATCTGGTCGTGAAGCAGGTAGTGCTGCTTGCCGGCGAGCGACTTCAACTCGACCAGGCGATCGCCGCCCTTCTCCCGCTTCAACCCTTCGGCTTTGCGTTTCATGGGCACTCGCGTTCTCCTCTAGGAAACGGCCGGATGGCTACGGCTGTGTAACTTAGATGCCAGATCCCGGCGCTCGGCCACCAGGCTCCCCAGCAGTCCCAAATCCTTGGCGTCGTGGGACCGCTCCGCCTGGCGAATGGCCCGGTCGAGATCCTGGATGCTGGCGCGAATCCGCCGCTCTTCCAGGCGCTCGATCAGGGCTCGCGCCCCCCGGCGCGACTCCGAATCGGTCAACGGCTCTTCAGGCTTGGGATGGCCGGTCAGGACGGCGCGGGCCAACCCGGACGCGTTCATGAGATCCAAGAGCTCCAGCTCGCCCGGCACCCGAACCTCGGCCAGCCAGGCGTCCAGCAGGTCCCGCAACCCCTGATGGCGAAAGCAGTCGGCACCCCCCTTGGCGACGACCTCGCCCAGGGCCCCCTCCTCGGTCAGAACCAGCGCCGCCAGTTCGGATTCCACGGGATCGGGAGCGATCCAGCCCGGCTCTCCCGGCCCGGCGGCGGGGGCTCCCGCCTCGGGGGGCTCCGCGGACGCCATGCCCGCCTTCGCCCCCGGATCGGGGGCCGGAGCGGGCGCTGCCGGCTTCTTGGGTGCCCGTCCTCCCTTACGCTCCAGCGCCTCCAGCAGAACCTTCTCTTCCAGGGCGAACGCCTCGGCCCCCCGGCGGACCAGCATCCTCCGCCGAATCGGGTCCTCGGACCGCCCGATCACCTCGACATACCGTCGTACCCGCGCCTCGACCGAAGGGTTCTCCCCACCGGCCCCCAGCGAGGCGCCCGCCAGGAACCCGGCGGCATCGGCCGCGTCGGCCAGCAGCGCCTGGAAGGCGGACGGCCCCTCCTTACGGATGAAGGTATCCGGATCCTCCCCCGGCGGCAGGAGCAGCACCCGGACCGCCAGGCCGGCCCGCATCAGCGGCTCGAGCGCCCGGTCGGCGGCCCGCACCCCGGCGTCGTCGCCGTCGTAGACCAGGACCGCCTCGGCCTCCAGCCGGGCCAGGATCCGCGCCTGGTCGTAGGTCAGCGCGGTCCCACTGGTCGCCACGGCGTTTCGGAATCCGGCGGCGTGGAGCCGCATGACGTCCAGGTACCCCTCCGCGATCAGCGCCTGTCTCGTATCGCGAATCGCCGCCCGGGCCTGCGGGAGCCCGAAGAGGATGCTCCCCTTCCGGTAGACCGCCGTCTCGGGCGAGTTCAGGTACTTCGGCTGATCGGCCAGCGCGATGGCGCGGGCGCCGAAGCCCGCCGTCCGCTGCGCCGACTCCATCACGGGAAACGTGATCCGGTTGCGAAACCGATCGTACCGGCTGCCGTCGGCGCGCCGGAGCGCGAGCCCCGCCTCCTCCAGCACCGCCACGGGAACGAGCTTTCCCAGGGTCGTCACGAGGCCGTCCCACCCCGCGGGCGCCCAGCCGATCTGGAAGGCGTCGAGCGAGGCCCTGTCGAATCCGCGGCCGGTCATGTACTCGCGCGCTTCCGCACCCGCCTCCGAATCGAGGCTGGCGCGGAAGTAGTCGTTCGCGAGCGCGTTCGCCTGGTAGAGCCGGTCGCGCGCGACGTCGCCGGGACCGCGGGCCGTCTTGGGCAGCTCGATCCCCGCCCGCTCGGCCAGCATCCGGAGCGCCTCGGGAAAAGCGACCTTCTCGGTCTCGGTGACCCAGGCGAAGAGGTCGCCGCCCTTGCCGCAGCCGAAGCAGTGCCATACCTGGCGGTCGGGATTGACCGTGAACGAAGGGGTCCGCTCCGCGTGGAAAGGACAGAGCCCCTTCCACGAGCGCCCCGCGCGGCGAAGCGCGACCTTCTCGCCCACCAGGGCGACCAGGTCCACCGCCTCGCGCACCCGCTCTTTCGCTTCGCTCGAGAGCATTGCGGTCATGGCTCCAGCGTCACGATGGTCACGCCGGTCCCTCCCTCGCCCATCTCGCCCAGGCGGAATTCCTTCACCAGCTGGTTGTGCGCGAGGAAACGCTTCATGTGCTCGCGGAGGATCCCTCTCCCCTTCCCGTGGATGATGCGCACGGTCTGCTGCCCTCCCACCGCCGCGTCCTCGAGAAAGCGCTCGACGGCGCGCACCGCGTCATCGGCCTCGTAGCCGCGCACATCGACCTGGGTCCCGGTGTCCTCCAGGTCCGGAGTCGCGATCGCCGCACCACGGACCGGCGCCTGGGCGGCCGCGTCCTTCTCCTCCTCATCCTCGGACCGCTCGTCGCGCTTCCCGCCCGGGCGAGCCGCACCCGCGGCCGAAGGCTGCATCGAGCGGAGCTGCGACACCGGCAGCACCGCCGTCGCCGCGCCGATCTTCACGCGCACGCGTCCGTCCTTGTCGGGCAGGGAAAGCGCCGTCCCCTCGGCCCGGAGCGCGGGGACGAAGATCTTGTCTCCCTCGCGCACCGTGCGGAGCGGAGCGCCGCGCTCGGCCGGCGCCGGCTGCGCCGCGGCGTCCTCCGCCGCGATCGATTCTTCCATCGCCTTCGCCAGCCCGCGCCCCTGCTGCAGCGTCTCGGCGCTCGCCTTCCGCTCGGAGCGGACCTTCTTCCGATAGTCGTCGATCTGGCTCTCCAGCTGGCGCAGGAGCTCGCGGCGGGCGGCGATCTCGGCCTGCTTCCGCTCCTTCCGCTCCGACTCCAGCCGCTCGCGCGTGGAGCGAAGCTCGCTCTCGCGCTCGCGCAGCTTGGCCTGCGTCTCCGTGAGCCTGCGGCGCTCGGCCACGGCCTCTTCGCGCAGGCGCCCCAGCTCTTCGATCAGGCGGTTCAGGTCGCGCTCCCCCTCGGGGAGCAGCGTCCGGGCCCGCGCGAGCACGGCCGCGTCCATGCCGAACCGTTCGGCCACCTGGATGGCGCGGCTTCCGCCGGGCACGCCGACGACCAGGCGGAAGAGGGAGCGCAGCGTGGCCTCGTCGAACGCCATCGACGCGTTCCGCACGCCGGCCGTCTCGTGCGCGAAGGTCTTCAGGCTCCCGTGGTGCGTCGTGGCGAGCGTCATCGCCCCCCGCTGGAGCAGCGCCTCGAGCACCGCCTGGCCCAGCGCCGCGCCCTCGGCGGGATCGGTGCCCGACCCCAGCTCGTCCAGCAGCACGAGACTCCGATCGGTCGCCGCGGCCAGCGCCTGCGTCACGCGCCGCACGTGCGAGAGGAAGGTGCTCACGTCGTCCTGGATCGACTGCTCGTCACCGATGTCGCAGACGATGCGGTCGAACCACGCGAACGTGGTGCCGTGAGCGGCCGTGACCGGGAGCCCCGCCATCGCCATCAGCGAGAGGAGCCCGACGGTCTTCATCGCGACGGTCTTCCCGCCCATGTTCGGGCCGGTCACGAGGAGCACCGGGTTCTCGGCGTCCAGCTCGAGATCGAGCGGCACCGGCGGGCCCATCTCGCCGCGCACATGCCGCAGCACGAGAATCGGATGGCGCGCGCCGCGCAGGAGCAGCCGGCGCTCGTCCGCGATCACCGGAAGCACCGCCCCGACCTCGATGGCCCAGGACGCCACGGCCTCGGCCGCGTCCAGCCCGGCCAGCGCCGCCAGGTCCGCCATGAGCGCGCCGTGATGGCGGTGCGCCTCGACCGAGAGGGAGCGCAAGATCCGCTCGACCTCGCGGGCTTCGTCGCTCGCGCGCTCGGCCAGCTCGCTGTTCCCCTCGGCGGCTTCGCGCGGCTCGACGAATACGCTCGCGCCCGAGCCCGAGTGACCGAGCACCGCTCCAGGCACGGAGCGCCGGTTGGACGACGGGATCGCGATCACGTAGCGCTCCTCGCGCAGCGTGACGAAGCTCTCCGGGCTTCCGGCCGCACGGAGGATCGACTCCAGCTTGGAGGCGAGCCGCTCGCGCAGCGATCGGATCGAGCGGCGGATCTTCGAGAGCTCGGGCGAAGCGTCGTCCTTCACGGCGCCCGAGGGGTCGATCGCGCGCACCAAGTCCCGGCGCAGCCCCTCGGCCGGGTCTAGCCCGCCCAGAAGCCGCTCGAGCCCCGGGGCGTCCTCGCGGCGCTTCCGGTACCAGGTGAGGATCTGCCCCGCCTGTTCCAGGAGGACCGCGATCTGCCAGAGCTCCTCGCCGCGCAGCGTCGAGCCCTCCGTCTCCAGACGCTGAAGCACGAGGCCGAGGTCGGGCGGTGCCGCGGTGGGCGGCGGATCGCCGGCCTCGTGCGCGGCGAGAAGATCGGCGGTCTCCGCTTGCGCGGCGCGCGCGTCTTCCGGGCGGCGCATCGGGGCGCGCGCGAGCACACGCTCGCGTCCGGGGACGGAACGGGTCCGGCCCGCCAGCGCGCGAAGCACCGCGGGAAATTCCAGAACGTCATGTGCGTGATCCCGCGCGCGCTCCATTTGCATGGGCTCCGCGGAACCGTTCGGCGCCGTGGCCGGGCGCTGGTCCAATTCGGTGTGGCTTCTTTCCGGGGGTTCGGGGCCGGCCGGCGTTACCGGCCCAGGAGACAAACGGGAAACCGGCTCACACCGGTTTCCCGCCTGGATGTTCGGTTGGACGACCCTATTCAGCCGACTTCATTCGGGCCATCATCTTCCTCTTCGCGGCGTTGAGCTTTCGCTTCTTCCGCTCGCTCGGTTTCTCGAAGTGCTGATGTCTGCGCAGGTCGGCGAGAATTCCAGCTTTCTCGCACTTCTTCTTGAACCGGCGAAGGGCACTCTCGAAGGACTCTCCGTCCTTGACCCTGATGCCGGGCATCCTATGAATCGCCTCCTTCGGGACAGGTTAAGGGTTCCGAACGGGCTCGCCCAAGACGTTGGGCAAACTGCGGCTAACGCTACTGAAGATACCCCGATAGCCCTGTTTTGTCAACTCGGCCCAACCCCGCCGTCAGCATCAGGTTACGGGTGGCCCCAAGGAGGGCAAGGCAGGCCGTGGACGTGGTCAAGCGGCTGGGCCCCAAAGAGATAGGACGAAAGCTTCGCATCGTCAGAAGCTCCCCCTCTTCGCGCAGAAATCCGCCTGGTGGCCCAACTGCCAATACGGCATGTGGTTGCGAGATTTGGAGCATGGTCTCCACAACCTCTGCGCGGAGCGGCTCCCCTCCCGGCTCGGCGAACAACCGGAATGTTTCTACGGGAATCTCCTGAAGCGCCTCCTCGAGACCCGGCGAGGAGCGGAGGGCTGGGAGCCGGGTGCGGCGCGACTGCTTGAGCGCCGACCGGGCGATCCGCGCCAGCCGCTGAAGGCGTGCCTCCGGGAGCGGTTCCCGCCCGCTGTGGCCGGTCGCGACGAAGTCGATCGCGGTCACGCCCAGGGGTACGGCGAGCGACACGATGGTCTCGATCTGCTGGAGATCGGGAAGGCCGGCCAGGAGCGTGATCGCCGCCCCGAGCTCGCCCGCCTCCACGGCTCGCGACTCGATCGTCCCGACCGCGATCCCGCCGGAAGCCGTCTCGAGGACACAGCGGTAGAGGGTTCCTTCGCCGTCCACCGCCTCGAACGGGGTGCCCGGCGCGGCGCGAAAGACGCGGAGGAGATGCCGAGACTCGGAGTCGCTCAGGCGAAGCCGCGTCCCGTCGACGTTGGCGCGGTCCACCCAGAACGCCGTGTCGGGCGTCCGCGCCGCGCCTTTCATCCGGCGGCGCTCAGCCTTCGTCGCCCGTCCACGCCGGGCGGCGCGGCGCGGGGGCCTTGGCCTCAGGGAGCGTCTCGAATTCTTGAAGCGCTTTCTTGCCGCGCTCGGAGAGCTTGGATGGAACGGCCACCACGACGCGCACGAGAAGGTCGCCCGTCCCCGAGCGCTGAAGGCTCTTCAGCCCCTTCCCGCGCAGGCGGAGGAGCTTCCCCGTTCCCGTCCCGGCGGGGATCTCCACCAGCGCGCGGCCGCCGCCCAGCGTGGGCACCTCGACCTTCCCGCCCAGCGCCGCCCGCGAGAGGCTGATCGGAACCTCGACCACCAGATCGTCGCCGTCGCGCGCGAACAGCGGGTGCTCGATCTCCTCGATGTGGGCGATCAGGTCTCCCGCGGGACCGCCGCGCGGTCCCACGTCGCCCATGCCGGGCAGCGGGATGAAGTTGCCGCTCGAGACGCCGGCCGGCACCTTGATCGCGATCTCGCTCTGCTCCCGCACGCGCCCCTCGCCGTGACAGACCGGGCAGGGATTCTCGACGATGGTTCCCTCGCCGTGGCAGCGGTCGCAGGTGGAGACGTTGATGAGCTGGCCGAAGATGGAGCGCTGCACCTGGCGGATCTGCCCCGAGCCGTGGCATTTCGGACAGGTGATCCGGCTGGTCCCTTCCTTCGCGCCGGTCCCCTTGCAGGTCTTGCAGACGCGGAGATGCCGCACCTTGACCCGCTTTTCGGTGCCGGTCGCGATCTCCTCGAGGGTGAGCGGGAGGCGAAGCTCCAGCGTGTTGCCTCGGCGCTCGCGGGGACGGCGGCCCACGCCGCCGCCTTCCTCGAACAGGTCGCCGAATCCGCCGGGCCCGCCGAAGTCGCGCATGAAGGCGCGCAGCGCGTCGGCCAGGTCGAAGCCGCGCATGTCCTCGAAACCGCCGCCTCCGCCGCCGGGAAATCCCTGCGGGGCGTGGCCGAAGCGGTCGTAGCGGGCGCGCTTCTCCGGGTCGGAGAGAACCTCGTAGGCCTCGGCCACTTCCTTGAAGCGCTCCTCGGCCTGCTTGTCCCCCGGATTCTTGTCGGGATGGAATTTCAGCGCGAGCTGCCGGTACGCCTTCTTGATCTCCTCAGGCGACGCGCTCCGCTCCACGCCGAGCACTTCGTAGTAGTCGCGAACCGTGCTCACGCGCGATGCCGGTCCTTACCGGACGGCTCGGTCCGGTCGACGTCGGTGGCGCCCATGCGATCGCGATCTTCGAGTGCGGGTGGAATCGTGTCGGGTGGCGCGCTCTCGCCCAGCATCGAGGGTGGTGTCGTCGTGTCGGCCGGCGGCCCCGCGACGACCACCTTGGCGTGGCGCAGGACACGATCGTTCAGCATGTAGCCCGGCTGGGCCACGTCGAGCACCACGCCCGGCCGGGTTCCCGCGGGCGCGACACGCTCACCGATCGCGTCGTGCAGATTGGGATCGAACGGCTGCCCCGCGGACTGGATCGGGGCCAAGCCCTCCTTCTCGAGGATCTTCATCATGCGGTCGCGCACCAACTCCACGCCGGCGTGAAGCGGATCGTGCGGCGTGCCGGGCATCGCCGCGAGCGCGCGCTCGAAGTCGTCGAGCACCGGCAAAAGCTCGCGGATCAAGGATTCCTGCGCGTAGCGGACCGTCTGCTCGGACTCCAGCTTCCGGCGCTTCTGCACGTTGGTCATCTCGGCGAGCGCGCGGAGAAGCTCCTCCTCGCGATCGCGGAGGCGCTTGATCTCGGCCTCCACCGCGTCCGGATCGCGCCCGAGGGCTCCGGTATCGGGAGCGGCGTTCGTGTCCGGGGCGTCGGCCCGGGTTTCGTCTCGGTCTTCCGTCGTGGCTGCGCGTTTCGGTTTCATGTCTATGCTCCCGCGAGGCGGGCGCCCACGTAGGAGACGAGGGAGATCACGCGCCGGTACGGCATCCGCACCGGTCCCATGACTCCGATCGCGCCCCGCAGGCCGCCGACCGCCACGCCCATTCCAACGATCGAGCACGCGCGAATCGCGGGAGATTCGATCTCCCGGCCGATCGCCACGCGCGGCACGCTCTCGCCCGAGAACGCGTCCAGCGTCCGGACGAGCGACTCCTGGTTCGCCAGCAAGGATACGAGCGGCCGGAGCGTTCCGGGCGCCTGAAACTCGGGCTGCGACGCGATGTTGTCGGCGCCGTCCACGCGGACGGCGGGCTCCTCGCGCGTCGAGAGGAGCCGCGAGGCGCGGGTGAGCGCCTCCTCGATGAAGCTCGCGATCTCCAAGGGTGCGCCCGCGCGCGCCTCCAGCACCAGCGCGTCCAGCGCCTTCGGCCCCGCCGCGGGAAGCCGCGCGCGGATCCAGGACTCGGCCCGGCGAAGGTCCGCGGCGCACGGGAAGAGCTCGGGCCGCCACGTATCCGTGGCCACCATGCCGTCGCGTGCGCCCACGGCGACGACGACGTGCCCACCGTCCAGGGCCACGAGGTTCACCTGGTCCACCGCCTCCTCCCGCGACCGCACCGCCATCACGGCCAGCTGCCGCGTGGCGCGCGCGAGGATCGGCGCGAGGTCGGAGGCGCGCGACTGCGTGCGCGCGCGGCCGATCGCTTCATCGAGGATGCGTCGCACGCCGATCGGGACCGTCTCGGGGCGCATCAGATGATCGACGTAATAGCGGTAGCCGGCCTCCGTAGGGACGCGTCCCGCCGACGTGTGGGGATGCAGCAGCAGCCCCAGATCCTCCAGCTCGCGCATGGCGTTCCGGATCGTGGCGGGCGAGATGCTCAGGTGGTAGGCGGCGCGGACGTACTGGGAGCCCACCGGCTCGGCGCGCGAGACGTGGCTTTCCACCACGAAGGTCAGGATGCGGCTGAGCCGCGGATCCAGGCGCGGATCCCGGCTATGGGGGCTATGGGGGCTATGGGGGATATTGGGCTTCATCGGGGCTCTCTCGGGACGTTTCCCGGAATTCCGGGCGTTAGCACTTTCGGCTGTAGAGTGCCAACGCGACGACGCTAGCAGCGAGGCTGTGGGCTGTCAACCCGGCGGCCCTGCGCCCGCCCTCGCAGCCGCCCTAGCCCCCGCCCTCGCCCCCGCCCTAGCAAAGAGCTCCGCTGCCGACTCGAGCGCGGTCAGAAGCCCCCGCTCCGTCGGACGAACGGTCCCGCGCCCGGATCGCAGCGCACCGGCCGCTTCGCCCCAGCGGAGCCATCCTTCGGCCTCGTACGGCGCGGCCCGGTCCAGCGCCGCCCGGCGCAGCCCGCGCGCGCGGCGAAGTCCCAGGAACACGACCTCCTCGCGGGCATCCGCCTCGCTCAGGGCGCGCACGTCGTGTCGCGGCAGCGCCCCCGCCTCGACGCGGTCGAACCACCGCGCCACGTCCTCCTCGTTTCCCCAGCGACGCGACCCGTCGAACGAATGGGCGCCCGGGCCCAGCCCGAGATAGGGGCGGCGGATCCAGTAGGACTGGTTGTGGCGCGACGCGAAACCGGGCAGCGCCCAGCTCGAGACTTCGTAGCGCTGGTAGCCCGCGGCCGAGAGCAGCCGTTCCGCGACGTCGTAGCGTTCGGCTGCCTCGTCCTCCGCCGGGATCGCGATCGCCCCGCGCGCGGCCTTGGCCGCCAGCGGCGTCCCCTCCTCCACCTGGAGCGAATAGACCGAGAGGTGCGGCACGCTCAGCGCGATGACGCGCTCGACGCCGCGTGCGAAGCCATCCGCGGTTTCCCCGGGAACGCCGGCCATCAGGTCCAGGGATACGTTCGTGAAGCCCGCGGCGCGCGCGCGCGCGAGCGCGTCCAGGGCGCCCTGGGCGGTGTGGATCCTCCCAAGCGCGCGGAGCGCTTCGGCCTCGAAGGACTGGACGCCGAGGCTCAGACGGTCCACGCCGGCCCGCCGCAGCAGACGCAGCTTCTCCGCCGTCAATCCCTCGGGATTCGCCTCCACCGTCCACTCGCGGATGCGCGCGGCCGGAAACGCCGAACGGACCCAGTCGAGGAAGGCCGCGAGGGTCTTCTCGTCGAGCGCGGTCGGCGTTCCGCCGCCGACGAAGATCGTCCGGGGACGGTTCTCGACCCACGGCCCCGGAGCCTCGGCCGCGGCCAGCTCCCACTCCCGCGCCAGCGCGCGCAGGAGCCGCTCCGGCTGCGCGTGGTGGAGCGGCGCCTTGGAGAAGGCGCAATAGGGGCACAGGCTCCGGCAGTAGGGCAGATGGACGTAGAGTCCGTAGTCCATCACGCCGTCCGCAAGGCGCGTTGGGACATGAATCGCCTCAGTGGATCGGCCGGAAGAGCCGGTTCAGCCGCGGCAGTCTCCGGTCCTGGTCCCACGACCAGTAGATGAACATCGCCTTTCCCTTGACCAGCTCGCGCGGCAAGGCGCCCCAGAAGCGGCTGTCCTGACTGTTGTCGCGGTTGTCGCCCATCATGAAGAGATGCCCCTGCGGCACGACGTAGGGGCCGTAGTTGTCGCGCGGATACGTCTCGCGCGGGATGATGCGGGGGTCCTTGTGCACGACGTAGGGCTCCACGGGCGCCTTGCCGTCCACGTACAGCACCTTGTCGCGGATCTCGACGGTCTGTCCCGCGACGGCCACGCAGCGCTTGATGAAGTCCCGCGAGGGGTCCTCCGGATATCGGAAGACGACCACGTCCCCCGGCTTCGGCTCGCGGATCGTCGGGAAGCGATAGTAGAAGAAGCGCTCGCCGCCGAAGCCGATGTCGATCTCCGAGCCGTAGACCATCTTGTTCACGAAGAGGAAGTCGCCGACCTGCAGCGTGTCCTCCATCGAGCCCGTCGGAATGCGGAACGCCTGGAGGACCAGCCCGCGGATGACGATCGTGAGGACGATCGCCAGGAGGATCGCTTCGAGGTATTCGCGAAGGGCCGACTTCGTGCGGGCCCGCGCGCGCGCGGCCGCCACGGAGGATCCGTTGGTCATGGTCTCCTTTCGCGCCATGAACCGGCGCTAGCGTTCCACCCGGAGCACCGCCAGGAACGCTTCCTGGGGGATGCGGACCGTGCCCACCTGCTTCATCCGCTGCTTCCCTTCCTTCTGCTTCTCGAGGAGCTTTCGCTTGCGGCTGATGTCGCCGCCGTAGCACTTGGCGATGACGTTCTTCCGGAGCGCCGAGATCGTCTCGCGCGCGATCACCTGGCCGCCGATGGCCGCCTGGATCGCGATCGGGAACATCTGGCGCGGAATCAGCTCCTTGAGCTTCACGCTGATGTCGCGTCCCCAATCGTACGCTTTCTCACGGTGGACGATCACCGACAGCGCGTCCACCGGATCCCCGTTCAAGAGCACGTCCATCTTCACCAGCTCGGCCGGCTTGTACCCCGCCAACTCGTAGTCGAGCGAGGCGTAGCCGCGGCTGATCGATTTCAGGCGGTCGTAGAAGTCGAGGA
>DASSLZ010000281.1:0-3108 GCA_035689165.1 Candidatus Eiseniibacteriota bacterium
ACGACGCCGCTTCCTTCTCCAGCGTGGCGAGCAGGTCTTGGTGTTTCTGCATCTCGGCCTTGAGCCCGTCCAGCTCCATCTGCGAGGCCGGCGCGCTTCGAACGCGGCTGACGTACGAGCCGACCATGGAGTTGAGCCGTCCCTTGCGGGCGCGGAGCGACGTGAGGATCGAGCGGTCGAGCGCGACCCCGGCGGCGATCTGCTTGGCGTCGTCCGGGATGTTTCCCTGGAGCGACCCCGCGGCGTTCTCGTACTCGGAGAGGAGCTCCTGGCGGGCGGCACCGATCTGCTGGAGGAGCGACTGGCCGGAGGCGTCGCCCTGCGAGGAGCCGCGGGCCGCGGCCATGCCGTAGCTGGCTTCGAGGCCGGAGAGCCGTGTTTCGAGCTCCGAGGTGCGGCTGGTGCGGAGGTCGGGCATCCGCGCCGATCCCATCCGGTCGACCCACGTCTGCTTGTCGCTCCGGATCCGCTCGGAGACCTGGTCGGCTTCCTTGTCCGCGGCGTCGGCCAGCTCGCGGATCGCCTCGACGTTGCCGGGGTCCACCGATCCGGACGTGATGGTCGATCCCACCACCCGCTCCTGGGCGGCGCGGTAGGCGTCCGAAGCCCGGCGCAGGTTTTCACGCTCCACCGCGATCTGATCCTGGCTGAACTCCCCGCGGGCCTGGGTCCGTTCCAGCTCGCTCTTCCGGGTCTCCTCGATCAGGCCCTCGCCCACCGCGGTCGCCAGACGGCGCGCCTGTTCAGGCTCGGGGTCCTTCACGGCCAGCCGGATGTAGGTCGAGCCGACCGGGAGGACGTTGATCCGCTTGGCCAGCGTGGAGACGGCGATGCGGGTCGCGTACTCCTCGGGGGTGATGCCGGGGTACTTCCGGGCCGCGGCGGTGGAGATCGACACCAGCTTGGGGTCGCGCCCGAGTGCCAGGCGGTCGCTGATGGCCGTGAGGAATGTGCGGTTCAAGACGCGGCTTCGGACCCGCGCCATCTTCTGGACGAGGTCTTCCTGCTGTTCGCTGGGGCGCACCAGGCGCTCCATCCCTTCCGAAACCCGCGTCGGGTCCTCCATCGAGATCACGACGGAGGACTCGTAGACGCTGGG
The DNA here is from genome assembly GCA_035689165.1 of Candidatus Eiseniibacteriota bacterium. Lineage (GTDB taxonomy): Bacteria > Eisenbacteria > RBG-16-71-46 > SZUA-252 > SZUA-252 > DASQJL01. The sequence goes on from DASSLZ010000281.1 coordinate 1,100, forward strand.
CGCCACGTTCAGGTAGAGGAACGCCACGCAGAGCGCGCCGACGATCGGGAGGAGGGCGAGCCACTTGTATCGCTTCGCCTTCCACACGAGCTCGCGCGTATCGACGACGAGTCCCTTTTCCTGCTCGGCTGCGCTCATCCGCGACTCAATGCCTGGAGATGGCGATGATCGACGTGACCAGGGAGATCACGGAGCTCATCTGTGCCAGGTGTACCCAGATCGAGGTGCCTTCCTTCCGTGGGATGAAAACGGTATCGCCCGGCTCCAGGTGCGGATTGGACGAAGCATCGCCCTTCTCGAAGTACTTGTTGAGGTTGACGCGAATCCGCATGGAACGCTCGCCCGACTGACGGATGACCTGCACCTGATTCTGGTCCGCGTCGGCGGCCACGCCGCCGCTGCGCACCACGGCCGTGACGAGGTCCGGAGCCTGATCGTACGGCAGCGGGCCGGGCCGCAGGACCGCGCCGGTCAGGAGGACGCTGGTCGCGTTCTGGCCCCGGGGCACGCGCACGGTATCCCCCGGCCGGAGACGCGGCAGCGTTTCGGTCCGGCTCTCGCGGATGGCGCTCGCGATGTCGATCGTCTCGGTCTTCCGTCCGCCGCCCGCGTCACCGGGGATGAGCTCCACGGCGTTCAGGTTGGCGTCGTCCAGAGGGCCGCCGGCTTCGGCGATGGCGTCCCATATCGTCGGCATCTCCGCGAACGCGTAGATGCCCGGCAGGAGCACGGCGCCCAGGACGAAGATCTTCCGGCTCTTGAACTCGGCCACCGTCACGCTGACCGGGGGCGAGCTTCGGTCGATCAAGGAGACGCGGCGCCCGAGGTCGCTGCGGATCTCGTTGGCGGTCCTTCCCTGGACGCGGATCGTACCCAAGTTGGGGACGCTGACGGTTCCATCGTCGGCGACGGTGAACGACCCGCTCATGTCGGTATGGCCCGGCACGTCGACGCGGATGACGTCCCCTTTGCCCACGCGATAGGCCTCTTCCTGCGTTCCCGAGGGCGCGGGCGGGCGTGTGCTCTGGGCCCATCCCGGCGCGGCGAGGACGGCCGACAGCAGTCCAAAGATCGCAAGCCCCAGGGCGGACGTGTGCCATGTCCTGCCCAGGATCTTACGCCCGGTACTCGAATTTTGTAGGAAACGGCAAATGCCGGTCATGGGGTCCCTTTCGATCGGCGGCGCAGCGGCCAGGTTCAAAACAGGCAACTGCAGTCCAGCCTTAGATTTTAACGTGTTACCGGCCCCACTGTCAAACCGTGGCCGTGGCCGTTTTCTCCCGGCGGAGGCCGGCACCCAAGCCCGGCTGCCGCGCGAGGATGGCGGCGATGCGCTCTCCGGCGCGGCCGTCCCAGAGCGCGGGCATGCGGGCTTCGACAGGTCCGGCCGCGAGCGCTTCCCTCGCGGCGGGCAGAATGGCCGCCGGGTCGCTTCCAACGAGCCGGTTGGTGCCCTCGGTCATGGTGATCGGGCGCTCGGTGGTGTCGCGCAGCGTGATACAGCGTACCCCAAGCGCGGTGGTTTCCTCCTGGACGCCCCCGCTGTCCGTCAGCACGAGGCGTGCCGCATCCATCAGCCCGAGAAAGTCCAGATAGCCGAGCGGCGGCACGATCGAGAGTCCCGGCGCGGCATGAAGCGCCGCTCCCGCCTCTTCCATCGCCGCGATCCGCGCCGCCGTGCGCGGATGGACGGGCAGGATCACGGGAAGCGACGAGGACAGCGTCCGGAGCGCCTCCAGCACGCGCGCCAGCTGTGCGGGGTCGTCCACGTTGCTCGGCCGGTGGATCGTCGCGACCGCGTACCTGCCGCGCTCCAGGCCGAAGCGTTCCGGCGCCCGGCGCGCCCGCGCCGCCGGAAGATGGCGGCGCAGCGAATCGATCATCGAGTTTCCCACGAGATGGATCTTCGCCGCCTCGATCCCCTCGCGCTCGAGGTTTTCGACCGCGTCGGCCGACGTGGCGAAGAGGATGTCGGCGAGCGCGTCGGTGACGATGCGGTTCAGCTCCTC